>JBAXQP010000398.1 GCA_037131655.1 bacterium
TACACTTGTACCTCTAGCCAAACCATATGGTTATGAGTTATACGCTGTCGCTTTTGCTATGGGACTTGGGAGCATCCTTACTTCTGCACTTGGGTTTTCTGCTGTTAAGAGAATTTATAGTATTAAATTCCCTACTATCTATACTTTTAAAATTCTATTAGCTTCCACCATTGCAACATTGCCCACAATACCTTTTCATTCAGTTAAAATCCTTTCACTGGTCCCTGCAACATTTGTGTTCTTAATTGTATTTCTCGTCCTGCTGTGGGCGCTAAAACCCTTTAATGATGAGGATGTCGAGATGGCAGGAAAAATCAGCAGACGATTAGGAAACATTATTAAAATATTTGTTCCTCGCTCGTTAATTAGCACAACTCTTATCGACTGAACCTGAAAGTTGACACTCCTGAAGAGGATAGGTAGAATAGCTTCAAGCCGATATGCTCTCAGCAATTTAAAAGGCTATTTCGGCTTACGGAGAGGCGCATGAAAAATCATCATTTTGTCACTGTCGGGGTATGGGATAGAAAGGTTCCTACAAATCCGCTTCACCTTCCCATGGCTTTAGCCGAGTTGGGGCATAAAGTCTTGATGATAGAATCCTCCCTTTGGGATAAAGGTCTAACCCTGCAACCGTGGAAATGGAACCGCTTGGAAATGAGCATGAAACATAAAAACCTATGCCTACTTACCATTCGACCGCCTCTTCCACGCAAACTATCCTGGTTGAATAATTGGTTCAATAAACATGCCAGCAAACTCGCCCACAAAGCTATGAAGCAGCTTGGTTTCCCGGATGACTATTTCGCCATCTTATTTGCACCTTCTGAAGAAAGGCTTTTAAAATGGCTTCCAGGGATTCCTTTTATTTACCGCCCGATTGATGATTATGCCGCAATGCCAGGTAATGCCGATACCAAAGAATACACTATAAGTATCGATGAAAAATTGGCAAGGTCTGCTGAAGCAGTCTTTCCAAGTAATCCTGCTTTGTTTAGAGCAAAGAAATATCTCAATAAGCACGTCCTTTTGATGCCCAATGCCGTCAACTTCACCCATTTTAATGCTGCCTTTAGCGCCTATCCCGATGTTCTGAACGATCTCCCTCAGCCGATCATCGGTTTTGCCGGAGCGCTAGATCGCTATAAGTTTGACTTTAAACTATTGTCATCCATAGCGACTTTGCGGCCTGACTGGAGTTTTGTCTTGATCGGCGATGTGGGTATCTGCGATTCAACCAGCGAATCTGAAATTCCTAGACTGCCGAATATTCATTATATTGGGTTCCGATCCTATGAAGACCTTCCGCGGTATATCAGAGCGTTTGATGTCGGCCTCATCCCCTATGTTCATAACGCCTATACTGAAGGCGTCTTCCCTCTCAAACTCTATGAATATATGGCTGTCGGCGTACCAGTAGTCTCGACAGATCTGCCTTTCCTGGAATCGGTTGGGGATGCAGTTCTGGTCGCAAACGACCCCGATGGCTTTGTCAAATGCATCGAGCAAGCTTTATCTGAAGATAAGTCTATAGAGGTTCACAACCGAATAGAGTTGGCAAGAAATAATAGTTGGGCAGAACGAGCCAAAGGCCTAGTAAATTATCTTGAAAAAGTCGAAGCTGAAAACGGAAAGAAGTAAGGAGAACGTAATATGTATTCATAAGCCCTCTCATAATTCCCTGGCGGGTTCATGGCACTACGGCTTCATCGTTTACTTCCGCTGCGCCTACCGCCTCTTCCGCGATCCGTCGTACCGTGACACCTACTTCGGTTTCAGTTGTGCTAAGGCTCCGTAATTTCGGCTTTCTGCTTTACAACTACTCCGGCTTCGCTGATGTCTTCAGTTTTGCCGGAGTAGTTCAGGGCGAAGCGTTGTTGATTTTATAAGCGTATATCCACAAACTTCCCTATTACTCCCCTGAACCTAAAAAACGGATACTAATAAGCTTTAGTCCACTGCATGAAAGATGGCTAAATAAAAGCCAGCCAGCTAGTGTGTAACTTCTCATTGAATAGATGTCAAGAGCGCACAGATGCTAATATATTAATAAGAATATGCTCTATTGGTTTTTTCGA
>JBAXQP010000399.1 GCA_037131655.1 bacterium
ATCAATACTAGAAAAGATAGATGCTATTAGTGATGCCCTTGTTATTACATTCGATACAATTTCTCATGAAAGTGGATTCGCCGAAGAAACTTATATTCTGCCGAGCTATTATAATCACATTGAGCATAAGTTTGTTTCTATGCTTGAATTTTTTCAAAAATCATCAGTAGGATATTTGGCAACTAATTATTCTAAGGCCATAGCGCAGGAAACTCTACGAGCTATGCGCTTTGCTAAAACAATCGCTATTTCTCTAATGAGCGCAGATCCAACAGAACAAAGTCTTGCAATTGGTTTTGCCGCTGCTTCTAAAACGGTTGATCGAGCAGCTAGAAGAGTATTAGGAACAGAGGATGTTAGTTCAGACTCAGATAATTCATTAGATGAAACATCAAAACAAGCAATGCGGTTCAGTGCAGCTGAGATTAGTAGGATGGTTGAAAAAGCTGATGCAATTAGTTCGGGTCATGAGGCAGAATGCGACCAGAATCCTGTAAAGAGAGCTAAAAAAGAATTATGTGACATAGAGAAAGATCCATCACAAGTTCATCAAGGTGAAGCTGATGATGTAGAAGATAGCACGCTAGACTCCTCAGCTAGTGGCAATACTATAACTTAATAATAAATTATGTCTTGAAAAGATGTACCAGGTACGCTTGAGTTGTCCAAGTTATTTCGTGAAAGTTCCTTTGCGGGAAAGACAATATCATATTTGTCATGTACACGCTTCTATTCTAATCCTGCAATATAGTCTGCAACTTGTTTCATATCTTCTGGGTTTAGTTTGCTTGCGAGGGTGCGCATGATTTCTAAGGGATCAGATTGACGACTTTTGGTTTTGAACGCCATGAGCTGCTGTACCGTATAGTCAGCGTTTTGGTGAGAGATCAGGGGAAATCCCGCCTGGGCGTTGCCTCGGCCATCTGGCCCATGACAGGCAATACAAGCCGCAATATGCCGAAGGCTATCTCCTTGACGAAATAATTGTTCTCCCAGTGTGTGGGGGGGCTGGGTTTTTATGGCCGCAGCTACGGGTTGCTGGGCATAATATATAGCCAAATCCTCCATGTCTTGTTCCGTTAAGGACGAGACCATGGGTGACATGATAGCGGAGGGGCGCTTGTTCCCTGATTTGAATTGGCGCAATTGCTCAAGAAGATATCGAGCATGTTGCCCTGCAAGATTAGGCCACATAGGATTGGCACTGATGCCGGTTTCGCCATGACAAGCACTACAAATCATAGCTTTAGATTTGCCTGCAATGGGATCGCCTGTCGCCCATAAGCTCAAAGGAGCTGAAAGCAATAAAAAAAATACATAGGTAAGAACGTTATTGGTGATGAAACGCATAATAATTGGATAGTATGATGATATTTGAAGGTTGCTAAGGATACCATTTTTAAGGGTCTGCGTCACAAGATCAAATGATATCCCGATGCAAGGGGCATTCTCTGCTTTCGTGCATCAAAACTTGCACAGGGTTACGATGCGAGATATCATCCTCTCTCGTTATTCAATCGATATGTTATGCCCATGATAATCAATCCTTATAAGCAGGCTGAGTTTTTAAAAAGTGCTGCCAAAGTTGAGCAATTACCGGTTGATCTAGGGTATGAAGTTGCTTTTGCTGGGCGTTCAAATGCGGGAAAATCTTCCGCGTTAAATTGTTTAACAGCAAACGGACGTTTGGCGAGAACATCCAAGACCCCAGGACGTACCCAACTGATTAATTTGTTTACGGTAAAAGACGAACATCATCGTTTGGTGGATTTGCCTGGTTATGGCTATGCTAAAGTTGCGATGCAAGTGAAACTCGATTGGCAAAAAAACTTGGCACATTATCTTGAGGTTCGCGAAAGTTTACGCGGTTTGGTGGTCTTGATGGATAGTCGCCATCCACTGAAGGACGCTGATCAATTATTAATTCAATGGGCCGTAAATAGACAGTTACCGATTCATATCTTGCTCACCAAAGCCGATAAGTTAAGTAAAAGCCAAGTGCAGCAAGCGATTATTTTGGTTCGACAAAAATGCGGTCAATTATCTGGTGATTTTGAGTATTAT
>JBAXQP010000400.1 GCA_037131655.1 bacterium
GAAAACAACTTGCGCTTGAGAAGAAGAAAGCAAAAGGCTCTCCCGCCGTAACAACCCCAACAAAACTCAGCGCCTATGAGCTATCGAAAGAGCGAAAGCGTGTGGTCGACCAAGTTTCGCAAGCGGAGGATGCCGTTCACAAGCTAGAAGAACGATTAAAAGAAATCGAAACCGCTCTGGCTACTCCAACCGTTACCGACGATGTTATGCGCCTCTCTAAAGAGCATGGAGAAGTCCAAATCGCCATCCATAATGCCCTTGAAGCCTGGGAGAAAGTCGTCTCCTACGCCCACTCCCTCGGCGTTGAGGTCTAATCCCCTGGTTCATCCGGAGTTTGAACAGACGGTGTCTGAGGTTGGGCAGATTGGGCAATATGGATAGCCGCTCGTAGAAGTCGGCCATTTACCCAAGCGGAAATGCACGCATCCCCTTCTCGAAAAGCATGAAACTTTCCATTTTGATCGATAAAACCAATTCCGGGGGTATTGCCCCAAACAATCTCATCATTATTCAAAGCCTTTTGTGTTTTATCACTTGTTACGGTAAATTGGCAACTTCCACCAATCTGCAGAGTAGCCTCGGCGGGTGTGATAGAAAACTCATCTTCAAGAGTATTAGCCCTAATCGGGGCAAGAACGGTAATAAGGTTGGAAATCGCACGCTCAGAGCCATCGGATGGATTGTTGATAATCGAACCGCGGGCAATCAACTCGGTTGAACCTCCGCCATCTAGATTAATAGCATTCACAACCCCTAATCCGAGCATATAACGAGCCAGATCATCGAGTGACATGCCTTTACTCATCGACTGCCGCCCATCGACTGCCAGTAGGATAAGCGCTCCCCCTTCCGTCACCCCAACAGCGCTTCGCGGATGACGATTTTTGTAAAACTTAGCTTCGAAACCTTGAGCTTCAGCATCGACAAAGACTTTGCCGTCTTTCACTAGCCACGGCCCGCCGCCGATTACTTCTTGGCACGACTTCCAAGACACTTCTTCATCAACTTGCATCCTGAGTTCGAGCTTAGCTCCCGCAGTAGCATGTTCACGAAGAAATTGAGAAGCAAGCCCTGTCGCAACCAATACCGCCCCTTGCTTTGGAATCACTGCCTCCATCACCTCTTGAGAATAGGTCCCGACCGTGCACGAAATCGTGCTTCCCACCGTAGGCGGTTTGCTCATGACAGGGATAGTGACTTTATCGATTAGAAAATTGGTTACAAGCCGAGTTCCAAAGATTGGGGTGAGGAGTATCGCCTCATCCCTTTTTGGAGTGCGATTGAGACCACCAAGGGGATAGGTAGACCCATCCGAAGCAACGATGACGGCATTCCATTTAGGCACTCCCATCACAACTTTACCGGCTGAATTCCACCCAACAGCCACTCGCCCCGGGTATGGTTCGCTAATAATTGTGTTACCGCGCACACAGAATCCTAACGGGTCACCGGTGTAGGGGAAGAAATCACCATTAATTGCCGCAACTGCCCGATGTCTACCCGAAGCGGATGAAAGCACCTCTCTGCCTTTAGTCGGATCTTCGGCAATAATCTGATCCTGAGCAAGCTCGACCGTCATTTGCGCTCCCAGACGCATGTCGATTCTAATCCAATGAGCCATGATCGGTGGATTACTTGAGATGTCTTGAAAAAGGAGCACTCCAGAACCTAACCCCTTTGAAGTGACCTGTCCCCAAGCGCAAATTGACGCTATAAGTAATAGAATGCCGAAATAAATCTTCCTTGTAGTCATACTTCTTCCTTACCTAAATCGTTACCTTCATCCCATCATATGCAAGCTCAACCCCGGACGGCAATGTCTTATTGACCTCGTCATGGTCGAAATCATGCGAAAGGTGAGTGAGCGCGGTGCGTTTGGGCTTTATACGGCTCACTACTTCCAGCGCCTGTTCGAGGTTGAAGTGAGTGGGATGCCGATTGAACCTTAACGCATCAAGTACTAAGAAGTCCAAGCCGCGCAATCGTTCCACTGATTTTTGAGGAATTCTGCTGACATCGGTGACATAAGCAAACCCGCCAAACC
>JBAXQP010000401.1 GCA_037131655.1 bacterium
TCGTTGAATTCTACGGATGCGTTGGCACAGGGAATGAAGCCGCTGTTGATGATATGTCCTTTGTCGCCGAGTGCGTTCCAGAACCTTCTAGTATCTTCGGACTGGGTCTTGCAGGGGTATCCCTAATGGGATATACACTTCGCAAGAGGACATGCAAATAATTCTTGCGTGTCTATGAGCATGCACATAAACTAGTGGCAGCGGGAACTCGCTGCCACTTCTTTTTGCTAAACTAACTCCCTAAAGCTGGCCTTCGGTGGCGCGGACTTTGATGATCTTGTCGGCTAGTTCTTCGCTGACTTTAAAGCTCATGGTCTTGTGTTGGCGGGTAAAGCTGGAATAGCGTATTTTGTACTTTTCAAGCATTTGCGTTTGAGGCTGATTTACTGAGCAAGTATTTGGACTAGAATTTCATTAAATATACTTTAACTATGCTAATTCTGTCCGTTTTTCCCTCTCTCAAGCGTATTATATATACGTGATGCAGACAGGTCATCGCATACTTCTCATTATTACACTTGGAAGTAAGAACGTTCATAAACTAATGGCAGCGGGAACTCGCTGCCATCTCCTTTTGCTAAACTAACTCCCCATAGTAACCCCAAAGCTGGCTTTCGGTTGCTCGGACTTTGACGATCTTTCCTGCTAGCTCTCTACCAGCCTTAAAGTTCATTGTTTTGTTTTGACGGGTGAAGCCGGAATAGCGGCTTTTATCCTTATGGCTGACGCCTTCAACTAAGACTTCATAAATGTTGCCGACTTGTGAGGCGTTAATTTCGCATGAGATCCCATTCTGAAGCTCGATTAGGCGTTGAAGGCGCTGTGATTTGACTTCATTGGGGACTTGATCTTCAAATTCAGCAGCTTTTGTTCCGGGGCGAGGGCTGTAGGAGAACATGAAAGCGGCATCAAATCTTACTCGGCGGATAATATCGAGTGTGTGTTCGAATTGCTCATCGGTCTCGCCGGGGAAACCCACTATGATGTCGGTCGTGATCGCGATTTCGGGCGCTTGCTCGCGAAGTTTATTGACTATAATCTCGAATTCAGCGACGGTATAGACCCGCTTCATTATCTGCAGCATCTCATCATCTCCGGATTGAAGCGGGAGGTGGACATGCTCCATAACTTTGGAATTATCGGCAATCTGAGAAATCAGGTCATCGGAGAAATCACGCGGGTAGGGGGACATAAAACGAATACGTTCGATACTCTCGATCTCGGAAATACTCTTTAATAGTTGGGCGAATGGAACGCGTCCACCGAGTAGGTTCTTCCCATAAGAGTTCACCGTTTGTCCGAGAAGGGTAACCTCTTTGGCTCCTCGTTCAGCTAGAAGTCGAACTTCTTCTAAGATATCTTCCGTCGTTCGGCTTCGTTCTCTCCCACGGGTTGTCGGCACGATACAGAACGTACAAAACTTATCACACCCATATTGGATAGGCACAAACGCCTTCAGCTTGGCTACACGGTTTACTTTACGCTGAGGCACGTCGGTGACCACTCCGCCTTTGCGTTCTGGAAGTTCTAGCCGCAGCGCCATTCGCCGCGTTTGCCGAACGTCTTGAAGCAAAGCAGGAAGAGTTGAAATATTGGCGGTGCCGATGACGAAATCCACAAAAGGAGCACGCCTTTTAATTTCATCGCTCCGAAGCTGAGCCATGCACCCGCAAACGCCGATGATGAGATTTGGTTTGTCCATTTTCGCCAAACGAAGCTCGCCTAGAAGACTAAAGGCTTTATCTTCTGGTTTCTTACGCACGCTGCAAGTATTCAGAAGCACCAAATCAGCGTCTTCAACTGATGAGGCGGGTTCGTATCCCATCTCCTGAAGATAGAGCCCCATCTGCTCAGAATCCTCTTCATTCATCTGGCAGCCCCAGGTGACGACTTTATATTTTGGTTTTGGTGTGGTTTCCATATCGAAAGTCATTATAGCTTAACGCCGGAGGTGGCTTTCAGTTTTGGCGAAAGCTTAGGGGTGATTTTATGGCCAATTAACTTCCAATAAATGCCGAAACAAACCA
>JBAXQP010000402.1 GCA_037131655.1 bacterium
GCAATAGGTAGAACCCAAAAAGCAAGTAATTCTATACGGAAAGAACAAAAACAAATGCGCAGAGCTTTATCTCATGGATCGAGCGATAATGATTTCGAAGTGATTAATCCCTTATCTTCCCATGATCATCGATACTCTCATAGTGATGATGATACAACCAGTGAAGACCATTCCAACCTCGTGGTTTCACGACCATTCTTCAATTCTTCCCAAAAAAGGAATTCTAGCTATCCTAGATCTAAATCTAAGGGATCACATGATGATGATATGTCCACCCTAAGTGCTGATAGTCATGGTAGAGAAAAAACGACCCCTAGGACACCAGCCGCTCGCGTCAGCGCAGTTTTGGGTAGAGCCAAAACAATCGAAGATGTTCGTGACGATATTGCAGTCGCCGTACATAGTGATCCACAATATTCTAATACAATTAGTAAGGATAGAAAATCGGTTAAACTCGCCACAACAACGCCACCCCCTAAAACACTCATAGATGCCGAAATAGACAAAGTAAAGGTGTTTCGTCGCTTAATTGAAGACTCGCGGATGTTACCTAAAGAAAGAGCTACACTCATCCTGCAATCGATGGGTATTCCACCCAGAAAAGACTCTGGCCTTGAACTTCCAGAACACCTCATCATTAATAATAAAAACTCGTATGCAGAGTTAGAAACAACTTTAAGTAAAGACGGAAATGAAGTGATGCTTGAAGTTGCAAAGGAGATGTTTACTCAATTTGAGACTATCAAAAACACGCTTGGTTACGATGATGATACCTCAAGTATTAGCACATTTAGTAACCCGTAGGGTGGGCAAAGGAGCGTCAGCGACGTGCCCACCAGTTACCAAGGGCATTACTTTGAACAGGGTGGGCACGTCGCTTCGCTCCTTTGCCCACCCTACGCCAATTCAAATCAGATTCTGTTGAATTGTCCTTGAAATTTACTATTAAGATGCGGTTACCCAGCCTAATCACAATGCTACTTGACATCTTGGTCTGAAAACGAGACAATCACGCCCTTCTGGCTATGTAGCTCAGCTGGTTAGAGCGCGGCACTCATAATGCTGAGGTCGGTGGTTCGAGTCCACCCATAGCCACACCTCACCAAAACCCCTATCAAACCTATATACATTACCTGGTAATGGGAAGTCCATGTCAAAAATTGCAGCCATACAAATGTGCTCAACGAGTCATGTGCCTGATAATTTATACTTTGTTGAACAACAAATAGAAATAGCGGCGGCTCAGGGCGCAACGCTTGCAGTACTTCCTGAGATGTTTGGCTATATTGGTTCAAGTAGTGCTCATGTACTAAGTATTACCGAGACCCCAGGTTCTGGTCCCATTCAAGATTGTCTTGCATCCCTCTCTCAAAAACATAAGATATGGATTGTAGGCGGCACCATACCCCTAGCTGCCCATGACCATAATAAAGCAAAAGCAGCTTGTCTCGTTTTTGACAGTGATGGCGCTCAAGTTGGGCGTTATGACAAAATGCATTTGTTTGATGCACAAGTTTCCACACAAGAACACTATAAAGAATCCCATACTATTGCCCCAGGCGATAAGCTTTGTGTCATCGATACGCCCGTGGGAAAACTTGGGTTATGCGTGTGCTTTGACATTCGCTTTCCAGAGATATTTATACAACTCAGCGCTCTGGGTGCAGAGATCATAGCAATACCTGCAGCATTCACCGCCATCACAGGCAAGGCTCATTGGGAACTATTGGCTCGATGTCGTGCAATTGATGGTTTTTCGTATATCGTTGGGGCGTGCCAAGGCGGCGTTCATCCCACAGGTCGAGTAACGCACGGACACTCCATGATTGTTGATCCCTGGGGGGATATTATTGCCCAAATTACGGACCCAACGCAGCAGATCATCTATGCTGATATTGATTTAAAAAGATTCTATGAAGTCCGTGCAAAGATACCGCATGGCGAGCGTTAGGGGTTTTTGGAGCACCGGGCTATCCGCTTGCTCACGCGCGCGGTACGGTGGCGCGAGAGCAAGCGGCGGC
>JBAXQP010000403.1 GCA_037131655.1 bacterium
TGAAGGTTTTGAGTTTGGCGAGCATAACTTTGTCGCGATCTCGTTCGGATAGGGCGATTTTCGGTATTTGCCCCTCCCCCGGGGTGGGCATAGGGCGAGGGACATTCTCTGGCCTGTCCAGCAGCCCCTATATTGTGGCAGAAGAAAACTTGTCCTACAAGAGGAAAGCCATTCTGCGAGACGATGTACGGCGAACATGAGGGATATATGGGGCATCTGGTATACTCAGGTTCCTGTAGAGTCTGATGATAGACACCTGATGATAGACACCCCCCTTCTTTTAGCTATGCAATTTCGCTAAAATAGTTTAGATGAGTGATCGTTATGACATTCGCTATGCCGAACAAGCGGCTGACGACATCCGTTGTCTGCGTGTATTCGATCAACGCGCGCTCCTTGATGGGATCGAACAGTACTTGGCGCATCAACCAGGGCAGGTAAGCAAGAGCCGGATCAAAGCCATGGCCCAGCCGTTTTGGAGCCATTTTCGCCTCCGTATCGGCGATTTTCGCACGTATTACGATGTGGATGAAGAGCGGCGCGCGGTCAACGTGCTTCGAGTACTCAAAAAGACCACACAACCGACGCCGGAGGAACCAACATGAAAACTGTGACTTGGACCGAAAATATGCCTTGGGAAGAGACCATACGGCAAGCAGAGCAGGAGGAGGTGCTTGTGATGCGCAATGGGCACGCCGTAGCAATGCTCGTCCCTTTCGACGACGATGATCTTGAGTGGTACGCACAGGAGCGAGACCCGCGGTTTTTGGTATCGCTCACGCGGTCTCGGCAGCAAATTCAAGAGGGCCAAACCGTCGGCCATGATGATCTGAAGAGGGAATTGGGACTCGATCTTCCTCGCTAAGATTCTGGTCGTTGAGGGCAGCGGCAATGTTTTTGCCGATCTCGACCTTCCGAATGCAGATGACCTGCAAACGAAGGCGGAACTTACTCGCCAGCTCTATCAGCGGATAAAAGTCCTCGGACTGTCGCAGATCAAGGCAGCGAAAGTACTTGGACTAAAGCAGCCTGACGTGTCCAAGCTTATGAACGGCCGGTTTTCGGGCTTTTCCGTGGAGCGGTTGCTGGAACTTCTCAATGCCTTGGCGGTGGATGTGGATATTGTTCTCCGTCCGGGAAGCACGCGCGGCGGGCACCGTGGCACCGTCAAGGTCTTGGCAACTTCGGGATGCCGAGGTTAGTTCCCATGCTGTGCATATGCCCCAAATTCGGTGGATGCCACATTTATTCCCCATGGTAACTTGTCGCACAAAGCTCATAATGCTAGAATGGCTTGCGATCAAGATTTCATTTTAGGGACTGGATCGTAGCGTTGCTTTAGGGCCTGCGTGCCCGGTTTTTGAAAATAACGTCAGTTCAGTAGTCCTGCCGATGTTCAATGACGGAGATTGAGTTCATGTTTTTTCATGTAACGCTTCAACACGCGGAAGACGACTGGGTTGTCGTCGAGTGCCCGACCCTGCCTGGGTGCGTATCTCAGGGCAAAGACGAAAAAGAGGCATTGGAGAATATCAAAGAAGCGATCACTGCTTGGCTTTGGGCCGAAGATCAGAAAGCAGTCGCTAATATCCATGCGCAACCGGTGCTGGTCGCCGTTTGAGGTCTTCTCGGATCAAAGGCTTCCGTCGCAAATTTTAAGGGCTTCCACACGGTGAGCAGGTTGGGTAACATTTCTGGCAAAGAAGCGGCCAAGGCGTTCGCAAAAGCCGGATGGCAGCCTATCGGACAAGTAGGAAGCCATCTTGTCCTTGTCATGCCTGGCATCCGAGTCAATTTATCGATACCCCAGCACAAAGAGCTATCCACGGGAACGCTTCGCGCGCTAATTCGTAACGCTGGGATGACTGTTGAGGAGTTCTTGAAGTTGCTTTAGCTCTACTTCATGCAAGAGGGGGGCCTTGGCGGTGGATGTGGATATTGTTCTCCGTCCGGGAAGCACGCGCGGCGGGCACCGTGGCACCGTCAAGGTCTTGGCAACTTCGGGATGCCGAGGTTAGTT
>JBAXQP010000404.1 GCA_037131655.1 bacterium
AAGAGCGCACAGATGCTAATATATTAATAAGAATATGCTCTATTGGTTTTTTCGAATTATAATCCGAGTAATAATGGTTGTTTATGGGCCGCTGAAGGTGGAAGGCGTGGAGAATGTGCCGCGTAAAGGCGGGCTTTTTATTTCAGCCAACCATATCAGCGACGCCGACCCGCTAGCAATCGGCGCTGCCACCCCACGGGAATTGCACTATATGGCCAAAGAGGAGCTATTTAGCATCCCGGTCATGGGTACTTTAATGCGTTGGGCAAATGCTTTTCCGGTTAAACCCCGATCCGCAGATAGGGCAGCGCTTCGCAAAGCTGAGGGGCTTGTTCAGTCTGGGAAAGCCGTAGTAATCTTCCCTGAGGGTCAGTCCAGCGAGACCGGCGAAATGCAGTCATTCCTCCCCGGTGTCGCTTTATTAGCCAAAAAAGCCGGTGTGCCCATCGTCCCCGCTGGCATCATCGGCACCCGCCGCATCATCCCCTACGGCTCAGTCATCCCCAGACCCGCCTTTCGGCGAGTAATCGTTCGGTTCGGTAAGCCCTTGGTTTTTAGCAAAGATGAGGACACAAAAGAAATACTTGAACGCCTCAGGCAAGCCGTGGCTGAACTGATTAAGTAGCGTTTGAGAATATTTAAAAATTCTTTTCTATTCTATTGACGGCGCATGCGGTATTTGCTATGCTTACAATGTGATTATGCGGCCTCTTCATTTGCGCCTACTCGCTTTATGTCTCCTAATTCTTCTCCTGGCCTGTGGTTTTTGGGCGAGGAGTCGATTTACTGCGCCGTTGCCTCCGATTGAAGTGTCACTTTGGTATTGGCACAGCCCGTTTTCGCTCCCCAAAGCTGAAGTCGAGCTGCTTAACGGATTGGGGGTAAAGCAGCTATTCGTTCATGCCGGTGAGTTTAAGCAATCGGGAAGCAGCGTCACGCTTATCCTGCCACAAGATTGGCAAACTCCCAGCGATATTCCAGTCGTTTTGGTATTTAATTTCAATTTCGGGATTGTCCTTGACTTCAAAAGCATGTCGAATGATATTCTTGCTCGGGATGTGGTCACCTATCTGAACGAGGAGCGCGACAGGGCGCAAAAGGCTGGAATAAAGGTAAGTGGGTTTCAGCTAGATTTCGACTGCCCAACTAAACGGCTGCCGAAATATGCCGAATTCTTAAATAAAGTGCGGGATGGGTTGGGGCGCAAAGTGCCCCTTTCGATAACCGCCCTTCCTACCTGGTTCAGCAGCAAATACCTCAGCCTGGTACTAGACCAGGTCGATTTTTACGTGCCACAGTTCTATGAGCGTGACCTGCCAAAGACACTCGATGAGTTCATCCCAGTCTCGAGCTTGAAGATGCTTAAGCGAGGGTTGAAGTCGGCAGGGCGGCTTGGCAAGGAATTCTATGCGGGCGTCCCTTCTTATGGGCACACTTTTTTATTCGATCGCCAGCGTAAGTTCAGCGGCATTTATCATGATTTGAGTTTTCGGGAGGCGATGCATCATCCGGCATTCAGGTTCGTATCAGCCTCCCCAATAAATGCCGAAGGAAAACTGGCCCGCCCGAATAATTATATTGGCGAAGACCTCCTTGAGTTCGTAGCAACAAGATCTGCGCCTGATGGCAGGGGGCTTGGCTATCACCTGGTATATGACATCCCAACCCCAGAGTTGATCGCCCAGTATCTGGAAGCTGTAAAAGCAGAGCGTCCCAAGAACTGCCGAGGGGTAATTCTCTTCCGCTATCCGGAAGCAGGCGAAACGATGACCTTACCGCTGCCATCAATCGCCTCTGTTCTTCGAGGCGAGAAGGCTCGGCCAGGATTACAAGTTAATATCACAGCTTCCAATGCCCCTTGGGAGCTCGTCGAGACCGGGCGTAAGGTCAAACGCTCACCTATTGACCTCAACATAAAAGTTACCAACACAGGCTCAGTCGGAAGCGCGCTGAGTGATAATGCGGTCGTGGTTGAGTTGGTTTTTGATCTCCCCGGATTAGAAGTCGAAGGACC
>JBAXQP010000405.1 GCA_037131655.1 bacterium
GTTATGACGCTGCTCGTTTGTATGGTTATGTTGCCAGCGACAGCCGCAGAGCTCACTCGTGTTACGATCTTGAGTCAACGCCCACAGTTGGTCTTGGGGTTTTCTGTGGCAGGACATGAGCATCATCAGGTCTTTGTTTTGCATCACCCAGAACGCGTGGTGATTGATTTAAGCGATACTTATACCCATTTAAATATACAACGATTGCTTCAAGGTTCAGCCTTGATTCGTTCTATTCGTATAGGTCATCCACGGCCTCAATCACTGCGATTGGTGTTTGAAATGAAACAGGCAGTCACCCTAAGAACAGCATCTTGGCAATCGCGCCCCCATGAACAGGCCTGGCGTTTAACGATAATTCCCAATAAAGCTATCCAAAGCGCACCATCCAACAACGCTCGTTATCAAGCTAAACCAAGTGCTGTGATAGTGTCACAAAAGTCATACCCTAAGTTGCACTCTAATCGTGACGTGGTTGTGGTCTTAGATCCAGGTCATGGCGGTAAAGATCCTGGTGCAATAGGCGTAAAACGCACTCACGAAAAGCAAATTGTTTTGGCAATTGCTCGTAGACTCAAAGTGTTGATCGATAAGCAGCCAGGTATGCGTGCGGTTCTTACTAGAGAAGGTGATTATTATGTGGGTTTACGACAAAGAATGACCATTGCTCGTAAGCATAATGCGGATTTGTTCATTGCCATTCATGCGGATGCGTTTGGTAATCATAATTCTCATGGCGCCTCTGTTTTTGCCTTGTCACAAAGAGGTGCTACCTCTGAAGCGGCACGTTGGCTCGCTGAAAAAGAAAATTACTCTGAACTTGGCGGAGTTAATTTGGCCGGGTTAGATGATCGCAATGGTGTTATTCGTGGCGTGTTGCTTGATTTGTCTCAAACCGCCACTATTGGCGCAAGTTTGCAGTTTGGGCATCATGTGTTGTTTGGATTGAATAAAATGACCGACCTGCATAGTCATAAAGTAGAGCAAGCGCGGTTCATGGTGCTGAAATCCCCTGATATTCCATCGGTTTTGATTGAAACAGGGTTTATTTCTAATCAACGAGAAGAAATGAATTTGAACTCAGCGGCCTATCAAATGCGCTTATGTCAGGCAATTGTTACGGGTATTAAACAGTATTTTTGGGAATACCCGCCTCATGGTTCTAGGCTCGAAGCCATGGCATCGAGTCGCCAGTATCAAAGGCAAGCGCAATTGTCTAATTATACTCGAAGGTCCAGACGAGGATGAGAATTCGACAGTTATCTTTGGCGTTGGCAAACCAAATTGCGGCGGGTGAAGTGATTGAGAGACCCGCCTCGGTGATCAAGGAGTTGTTAGAAAATGCACTGGATGCAAAGGCTACCTCAATAGCCATTGAGATAGGTTTTGGCGGTTTAAATTATATGAAAATAAGTGATAATGGCATAGGTATTTGTGCTGAAGACCTGCATTTGGCAATTGCAGCTCACGCCACTTCTAAAATCGAGCATGTAACGGATTTATATCATATTACCACGATGGGTTTTCGGGGCGAGGCGCTGGCAAGTATCGCTTCTGTATCGCGTATGGCGCTTTATTCTAAGACCGCCGATCAGACCCACGGTATGATGTTGTCTACAGATGAGACTGGGATCCGCTTGAAACCTTTTGCACGTACTCAAGGGACAACCATTGAAGTGCGAGATCTATTTTTCAATACCCCAGTGCGAAAGACCTTTCTTAAAACAGAGCGTATGGAATATCAAGCCATAGAATTGGTGGTCAAACAGTTTGCTTTATCTGCACCGAATGTGGCATTGGTTTTGTCTCATAATGGTAAGCAAACGTTAGCTTTACCAGCGGGTCACAGTGAGCAAAGCCATCTACAAAGAGTAAAAAAATTATTTGGGCAAGCCTTCTTGAATGATGTGGTGTTGGTTAATGAACATTATGACAATATGAGCTTGAAAGGTTGGCTGTCACAACGTGATTATCAACGTAGTCAACGAGATAGACAATGGGTATATCTTAA
>JBAXQP010000406.1 GCA_037131655.1 bacterium
GGTGTTGGCTGGAAATGGAATTGGGAGCGCGCGACTCCTTCTATTGAGCGCTGCTAAGTGGTGTCCCCGTGGTTTGGCTAACAACAGCGATCAAGTAGGCAGAAATTTGATGTTTCATCCCACCGCACTTGTAACCGGAATATTCTCAGAGGAGGTCGATGGGTTTAAAGGTCCATTCGCTTGTAGCATTTATAGTCAAGAGTTTTATAAAACCGATACGTCTCGAGGATTTATTCGTGGCTTCCAAGGTCAAACGATCAGAAGCGATGGCCCTCTGGGCTCTGCGTTAGGAACCTACACCTCGCCCGTGAAGTGGGGATCTCAACACCACGAAGATTTCTACAGCCAATTCGGTCACACTGCCAGCATCACTGTTACCAGCGAAGATCTTCCGGAAGCTCATAATCGCGTGACTTTATCGCCAACCCTTAAAGATCAATGTGGAATCCCCGCTCCCAAGATCACATATCAGGTAAGCGAAAATTCGCGCAAGATTTTAGATTTTGGTATCGAGATAAATAAAACGGTTCTCCGGGAGGCAGGTGCAACAGATATTCGAGTCGTCGACTTAGTAACCAGCGCCGGATTTCATCTATTGGGAACCACACGAATGGGGTCCGATCCTCAAACCTCCGTAGTCGACCAATTCGGCAAAGCCCATGATTGTGAGAATCTCTTTATAGTTGATGGTGGTGTCTTCGTCACTGTAGGTGCCCTCAACCCTACGTCGACCATTCAAGCAATCGCGTTGAGAGCTGCCGATGCAATGCTGGGAGCACCCTTGTTGAAAGTAGCCGAGCATGAATAATTCGGCGCTTGGAATGCCTGAACAATTATGGAAATTGATCCTGGATACTCTAATTCCTGCGACCTCTAATAATCACGGAGCTTCCGAAATAATTGTAGTCGAAGAATTAGTCACTGATATGAGCCACATCAGCGATATGAAGCAGTTAAAGCTTTTTCTCGAGGGAATTCCAGAAAACTTTTCACTAGTTGATCAATCTGCACGGGAATCCGTACTTGAAACTCTCGGGAAAGCTTCTCCAGAAACTCTGGATGCACTGATAAACGCTACCTATACGATTTATTACTCTCATCCCGCTGTTCTCGGCAAGATCTCAGAAAATACTGGTTATAGCACCAGTGCACCGCAACCGAATGGTTATGTTTTAAAGCCATTTGATGAAAGACTGTTGCAGAAGAGCAAAGGGCGACCAGCCATGTGGAGAGACCCAACATAGGAAGGCCCAAGCCTTGACGACTAAATTAGATCGCAAGGGTCTCATCTATGGCGTTTCCGCTTGTTTAATTTGGGGTTTCTTTCCGCTTTATTGGCCACTTCTAAGGCCTGCATTTGCATTGGAGATTCTGGCTCATCGAGTCATCTGGTCTCTTCTCGTTTGTGTTCTCCTACTTATTGGGCAGCACAAATTCCGGATTCTCATGCTACTAGTTGCAGATCGGCGCCGTATTTGGTGGCTTGTCGGATCATCTTGCGCGCTGTCAGCAAACTGGCTTACATTTATTTGGGCAGTAAACAACAACCACTTCACCGAATCCGCTCTTGGTTACTACATCAATCCTCTTGTCATGGTCTTTCTGGGAGTTTTGGTCTATAAAGAGCAGCTCTCTCAGCTCCAATGGCTGGCTGGAGGCTCCGGCGCTATCGCAGTGTTCATCCTCTCTTTTGCCTACGGGAGACCTCCATGGATCGCGCTACTTATTGCTACGACGTGGGGCCTATATGGGGTTATAAAGAAGCACTTCAACGGTAATGCTCTGGAGTCTCTAGCCGCCGAAACTCTCGTGCTTATGATCCCTGCTCTCGCATTACTCATCTATTTAGGGATCATAGGTAAAGGACAGTTTGGTATCGATTTCAAATCGTCTCTGTTGTTATCAGGAGCGGGAATTGTAACTACCCTCCCACTCCTGATGTTCAATGGCGCAGCTACTCGGCTCCCGCTCTCGATCACCGGGCTACTCCAATACA
>JBAXQP010000407.1 GCA_037131655.1 bacterium
GTTTATAAGAACGCCGGGTATGCGCATATCCCGTAGGAGCATCATTACCGAACAGGAATGCCGCCACATTCAGGCTCGTTGCATCATAAGTCGTTGTGAGGGCAGCCCCCTGATTAAGCTCGGCAAATCGGGAAAGGGCATGGAAATTAACGCTATATGAGATGCTGCCGTGCATGACAGGAACAGGAATATCCCTTCGGTCCAAATCGTTTATGCTCACCGAACCTTTATCCCCGGAATGAGCAGCATCTTACCGTTGGACATCCCCAAAAGACGCTCCAGACAGGAAAATGCCGCTGTTGGGAACAGCAGACACGTCTGTTCAAATTGAGGCGGATACTCGTGGAGTATCTTATCCCATATCGGATTTTCATAATAGCCTTCCGAGCAGGAAATAAGGTTATAAGCCACGCTTAAACGCCCGGTTCTCTTCCCTTCCTCGTCCGCTTCTTCCCCGCCTTCGAGCGCCAAATCAACAAGGCAGGCGCTCATCTCGTGATCTTTAACCACAAACATGTCGAAAGGAATGCTGTCAAATATGTAATTGGCGATGACGATAATTGGGTTGCGAAGGGTATGTTTATTGAGCGTCTGCCGGGAGTTAATCAATCTCAACTCTTTCCCTTGCTCCACATCGAAAACCGCATAATCCAATAAGCCTAATCCTACGAAAGGCTTCAATTGCTCATTATCTTGCCAAAAGTCGATATTGGCCTGTGCAAAGTCGGTCATGACATAGAGAACCGGCGTCGCCGAATCGTAAAGACCATTTTCAAAGAAGGCTTTAATAAAGTTATAAGAAAAGCGCCCGCTTCCAGTGCCTAATTCAATAATTGTGATTGGAGACTGGGGGTCATAGTCCGGAAGCTGTCGAATATCATCAATAAATCCTGCAATGACCCTGGCGTATGAGGCAGCGATATAGGGATTGCTGGTGATATAGTGAGGCACGACCGCATCAGACCAGGCAGTTATGCCCTTCTTTTCGTAATATTGCCTTTGCCATCGCCACAAACTGCACTCAGAAAAGCGAGCATTCTCCTCAAGAAAACGCTTCCCATCATCCGCAGGTTTGTCAGCGCCTATATCAGCCGAGGTGATTTTTTGAGTTGTTTCGTCTATTTGCTTTGCCTCTTTCCTATCATCAGTTATTTCTAATTTCGCTAAGGCTCCACTTATTCCTTTACAAAACGAGAAAGATTTTGAAATACCGCTAAAATTGTCAAAGTGAATTAGGGGGACGGTTCAATATTAAAGCAAATTATAAAAAGACCTCTGCTCTTTTGAGCAGAGGTCTTTAAGGATTACCTAAAGACTGATTAGATGCCGAGCATCTCGTTCAGGTCTTTTTGATAGGCGTTTAGCTTATCGGCTTCGACATCGGCAACGGAAACGGGTTTTCCACCGAGGACGTTGGATTCGTAGAGGGCGAAGCAGATGGCTACATCTTTATATGCTTCCATACCGGTGATTTCAATCGGCATTTTGCCCTGGACGGCCTGGCCAAACTCCCAAAGCTCTGTCGCTTCGCAACTGGTAACGCCGCAAGGGAAGAAGAACTCATATTCGTCCTTGCTGATGCTGTTCTTCCATCGCTCAACCAATTGGTCAATTGTCTCAAGCTCTTTACCACGAAGGGTAAGGCCTGCGCCAAGGTCCATCGAACCTTCAGAACCGTAGATAACGTGCTGGCTGAAACCCTTACCGGGTGCACAGCTAACAGAAGTCCACTGACCGACCGCGCCGTTTTCGTAAACCAAATTACTAATAACGGTGTCTTCAACATCGACTTTGATAGGTTCCTCGCGGGTTGCTGCTTTCTTAAAGCGAATTGGATCGAATGCGCGGACTTCGCAGGCAACCGATTTGATTTCGCCAACATGGTAGCGCATAAGGTCAGCATAATGAACGCCGCCATCGAGCACCCAGCCGCCGCCGGCTTCGGATCGATGCTCACGCCAATTCCAATAAAAATTGCGCTCGCCTACATCCA
>JBAXQP010000408.1 GCA_037131655.1 bacterium
ATCCAATATCCATGTTTTTTATCAAAGCGCGTTAACTCAATTCGTGTCAACCACTTAGTAGCCGAGACGTAACCATAGAGACCGGGCACAATTATTCGTGCTGGGAAACCATGCGCCAAAGGCAGCGGCTCTCCATTCATTCCAAGTGCAATCATCGCATCTCGCCCATCTAGTGCGGCTAATGGAAAACCTGCGCTAAAGCCATCTTGAGAAAATCCCAGAACCTGATCGGCATCAGCAGTCGGTGCCGCTTCGCGAATCAAATCATCAAGTCGAACACCTAGCCAACGTGCATTTCCAACTAGGTCGCCACCGACTTCATTTGAAACGCAGGAGATTGTGTCGTCAAGTTCAAAAACGGGTCTAGCGCTTAACTCTTTATACGTAAGGCTTCGTGGATGTGCCACCATTCCGACTATTTCCAATAACCAATCATCGGTTGAAATATTAGGAACGACTAATGAGGTATCGATTCGATAGAAATCTGCATTGGGTGTAAATAGAGGTGATAAACCAGGTGTCGTGAGGGCGGGATCTATCGGGGGTTTTGGTAGAAATTTAAGTGGTTTTGGAAGTGCGATTCTAATTCTCTCAACCTGAACACTTGCTTTCTGTGCAAGTAATTTAGCTGCCCCCGTGGCGGCAATGCTGACTGCAGCGATTACTCCTGCAGCTTTAAATACTTCGCGCCTGGAAAACATTGGACCTATTTCATCAACGATTTGCTCTTGCTTGCTGAGCCCATTAATTACATAAAGGGTTGTAGCACTCGAAATCACCGCTGGGATGAGTGAGAATAGATTCGACTCGGCATCTAAAAGCGCAGCCCAGCTCGCGGCAACGGTCATAAGCGCAATAATCGCGTAAGCCAAATATCTCTTTCCTGATAAGTAAGCGCGACCGACTACTATCGAAATGAGAAAAACTACGGAAAGAATAGTCAGGACAAGAAAAATTTTATCGTTTGTACCAAAAACGCGAATCACTAAACTCTTTACCGAGGGTGGAACATGATCGATGATTCGATTCCCAAGTGAGATTATTGGGCTATGCCACTTAGTATTTAAGGAGGCAATAAAGTGACCGACGCTGAGCCCAGCTAGAGTTGCTAAAGGGCCAAAGATGATTCCTGCTCGTTTGATTCTCACAATAAAACGTTACCCGAGCAACCTCACTTTTGCTTGTCAAAGCTACCTATTTCAACCCTATATGCATAAGCTAAATTGTTTTGTCCGTGTTATATAAGCAAACCGGAAATGCTTTCAAGACATCAAAAAGCCATATAAGAAAAGCGCAATCGCTACGAATTTCTAGTCAGAACTGTTTTACTAATTCGCTCATGAATCCCGCGGCCATCCTCGTCATAAGTCACGGCCGTCACCAGAAGAACTAAGAAGAAGGTGCGGATTAAGGCCTGCAATGGAGTGATCGTCCCTCCATCGCTAAAACGAACTACGCGCAGACCAAAGATCTTCTGACCAAGAGAGGCTCCCGTTAATGCCGTCAGGATGGCGACCTCACTGAAGAAAAGAGCCAAGATGATTGGTGAGCGATCTGGGCTCATCTGCCCGATTCCGCCCGAGAGGGCGGCGATAATGGCATAACAGGCCAGCCAATCCAGCGTGATTGCAGCCAAGCGTCGCCCAAGGCTGACTTCTCTACCCTTTGAATCCATGGCCCTAGCCTAGAGGTCAAAATTCTTAACATGGCTGTAACAGAGCGGTTATGCCGTTTTGCCTCGCCTGACTTACTCTTGCCACAGCGCAGAGGAGCTCAATGGCGAGAGATCTGCAACTGATACGTACTTTCTGTATCACATGTGAATTGGGAGAAGCATGTTCAAGAATTCAGCGGAAATCTTTGCCTATATTAAGAAGGAAGACATCAAGTTAGTCGATGTTCGCTTTACCGATCTTCCTGGAATCCAGCACCATTTCAACGTTCCAGTTGAATCATTCGATGAGGCGGTTTTTACAGACGGTCTTATGT
>JBAXQP010000409.1 GCA_037131655.1 bacterium
GATCTGCAGGATGCTCTTGTTCTTTCACCGGATGGGGCCGCCAAATTTGTTCCTTTGCTGCCATCGTGATCATCTCGTTTCCTTCACCATTAGGGGGCAGCTTGATGCATCCCTACCATGCTGGGGGCCTTCCTGGTGGGTCACAGACACGACTCGATGATCGCTCTGGGCATATAGTAGTCCCCCCACCCACAGTCTTTCGTTCACATACTCAAAATGCTGCACGGTGGGGGCACGGCTGTCATCTTTCGTGCGAAAATGGCTCTCCCGCAATCTTGATGATGACGCGGTGTTGTAGGCGCTATCGGTCTCGATTTACAGTGTGGTGGCTTTGTGTGCCGGCCCTCTGTGCGGTTCGAGTCCGACCTTTCGACAAAAGTGCAGGAGAACCCACTTTGGCGCGAACGCACGCTGCACTGTCGTGCGCGAATTGACAACGACCTTGACACATTCCGACGCATGCTGCCGGATGTTGACGAATACTCAGGCGGAACAGTCAGGAATCGTGACTCCTCTCCAATCTCACTTGGCCGGAACCTGCTGCGCGACGGGATCATCAGCGCTCAGTTTCCCGCCAAAAGGTTTTTCTACCATCCAAGTTGCGCACGAGCCAGGTTCCGAGGTGCGGGCGGCAACAGCATCATTCTGGAATCAGCCTTGCGTAAAGAGGTCTTTTTGACTAGATATCGAGTATAAGGTCTCACATTCAGTCCAGCAAGAACAGGTCCGCTTCTTTATGTACTCAACTACCCTGTTGGATTTATCGCTTTCCAAAATTTCTTCTACGGAATCATCTACGATACTCCCCATTTTTCGGTCTAGCATTATGCAGGGATACAAGTTGCCTGAAGGGTCGATGTACAAGGAGTTCCTGCCGGCAAAACAATCATAGTCTCTTGCAGTGTTCAGATATCTCCAAACGGCTTGTTTGGTGAATGTTGCGTGGGGGGAGTCTAATCTGCCATATTTGCGAACCAGATGGTCAGCAACAAATCGAACCAGGTCATTGCATTCTCTCAAACTATCCTCATTCCACGTCAGTTTTTCGCAGACATTGTCGTAGAAGAAACTCCTCTGTTGCATTCTTAGTGATAAACCCGTGTTGAAGTTGGCTGCTAATTGGACTATTCCTGGGATGTCTCTGTAGTTTTGGGGAGATGCGGTGAAGCTTAGTGTAACCTGCACATTGTTGTCGATCCTAGGCCTGAAAAAAGTAAGCCATTCAATGATTCTGTCATAGTTTCCCTCAACGCCACGAATGTAGTCATGAGTTGCCTTTGTACCGTCCATAGAAATATTGATTTGAAAGACGCCGAGACTATGAATCTCCTCCAGAGATAAGACTTGATTGAGCTTGTCGAATGTCAAGCCGTTTGTGTTAATGTCCAGACGGATACCAGGCTTGGCAGAAGCGATCAGTCTAATCAGATTCTCGATGTCAGAATAGAGCAAAGGTTCCCCACCAGTCAGGGAAATGGTGCCTAGCGAGTCAAAGCTGCCCGCCGACAGCAACTCACGATATTGGTCGAGTGACAGTTCTCTAGGGCTCTTTCTGCTCCAGGTGTGGCAGTGTTTGCATCTGCTGTAGCATTTATAGGTTGTTGCGATTGTGAGACGTTTTATGATTCTCACGGGTCCAATAGTCCTAAACCCTCGATTATTCTAGGTTTTGGATGGCCAAGGCTGATGCCTCTAATAATCGCGTCAATGATATTGGCGACAACTTCTGCCCCATTACATCTGATTTGACTAAAAGAGCTTCGAATTGTCTTCATATTCGACATGAGATAATCGATCCCTAAGTGAACTCCATTCAGATCAAAAGAATCTATTATTGGTGGTTCTATATCAAGGATCCTTCTATACATGCGAGACTTCAGTTCTGTCTCCGAATGATCAGGTTTGCACATAAGAAGAGGTGTATCATAAGCCACGCATTCTGAGAATAAGCTCATTCCTTCAAAAATCTATAGAACATTCCAAACAA
>JBAXQP010000410.1 GCA_037131655.1 bacterium
GACTAAGGCCGAAGGTTTAGTCAGCGGCCTCAATTGTGACTATTACGAAGGCAAATGGGAGCAGATGCCTGACTTTTCGAACCTGAAATCGCTTAAAGTTGAAAAGTTTGAGACGGTTCACGCCGACTCCTACAAAGGTAAAAACGATTTTGCTCTTCGATTTACAGGCTTTATTAAAGTTCCGGAAGATGGAGCTTATACTTTCATGCTTGGCTCCTACCACGGCAGTCAGCTTTATATCGATAATCAGCTAGTGGTTGATAATAACGGTACTCATGGTCCAGTCGAACTTACTGGATTCATTTCACTCAAGGCCGGTCTTCACCCAATTAAGGTGGGATACTTCAAACAGGGCGGCGATTCGAGTCTAAAGCTTTCGTGGGAAGGTCCCAATTTTCTGAAGCAAGTTGTTCCAACAACGGCGCTTTTCTACCCAGGGACGGGTAAATAATTTTGGAGAAACATATGAACTTAAAAAGATACACCAGACCAATCTTGGTCATAATCCTACTGGCAAGTTTTTCGCTTTCATTTGGCGCTTCGCCCAAAATGAGCCTTGCCAACATATACAACCTTTGCAAGGAGGTTGTGCCGAATTTAGTAACTTGGAAAGACACCGGCAGCCCAGTTGTAAACGCTGTTTCCGGTAGCTGCGTAATTATTGACGAAGGCGGATATGCCCTCTCAAATAGCCATGTCGTTCAACACGATGGCAAGCATGGCGCGTTCTTTCTAAATGGCGACAAATACCCATTCCGAATAATGGGATTTAATGACGCAATCGATGTATCGTTAGTTAAGATTGCAGCGCCTAAACCTCTGACTGCAGCAAAGGTTGGAAGCAGCAGCAAGGTAGCGATAGGTGATGCGTTATTAGCATGCGGCTATCCCGGTCAACGGCAGTTCACTGTGACCCTCGGCACTATCACTTCCTTAACTGATGGTTGGGGAACTGAATGGGGTCGTGGAGGAAGCTATCGCACAGATTATCTTAAAACCGATGCCGCAATCAACCCCGGTAACTCCGGCGGGCCTGCATTTAACGCCAATGGCGAGGTTATCGGCATCGTCAGCGGCTCACAAATCGGCACGCTCTTAAACTATGCCATCCCAATTGATGCCATTATCAAAGTGCTCCCCGATCTTATCGATCGGCAAGGACCTGAAGGCTATAAACTGGGAATAAAAGTTGCGCCTCTGGGAACACCAAAAGTACTTGAAGTAACCCAAGGCTCACCTGCGCAAGCCGCAGGGCTTAAGGTGGGCGATGTGGTCAAGTCGGTCGATGGCAAAGATGTGAAAGTCGGCCTCGATTACTATTGGGCATTAATTGACAAACATTCAGGCGAAACTCTAAAACTAACGGTCAGCCGGAAGAGCGAGACGAAAGAAATCAGCCTCATTCTTGAGTCTGTTGAATTTAGACCTACAGAGAATATCACAAATCCACAGAACAAGCTTGTGATGAAGTTTGCCAAAGGCGAATGGGTCAATGTGCCCGATTTCAGTTCTCTTCCTACTGTTTTCAAATCTCAAATTAAGTCAATAGAATTAGTTGAGCCTTTCTCTAAATTAAATGCCTTTGCCCTTGAGTTCACTGGCTATATCAAAGTGCCGACAGATGGTGTCTATGAGTTCTATCTGGCATCGGACGACGGCAGCAAGCTTTACATAGGCGACAAGCTGGTGGTGGACAATGACGGTCTTCATGGCACCGTTGGCCAAAAAGGTTACATCGCCCTAAAAGCCGGTTTTCATCCCATAAAAGTCGGCTACTTTGATCGCGGTGGTGGTAAACAACTAAAAGTTTACTACCAGGGACCTGGGATCGATTCGCAAATCATCCCTGAATCAGCCTTCTACCATTAATGAAACGGAGTTATTATGAAGACAAACAAATTACGTCTCTCTTCCAGGTTTATCCTGGTTCTAATAGCGTTAACATTAGCAACGCTGACATTTGCGCAAACACCTGTGCCTCAGACT
>JBAXQP010000411.1 GCA_037131655.1 bacterium
GATAAATCGATCATACCGGCAATGATTAGCATTGCGATTTATCAGTTGGTTCGATTGTAGCGCTGGTCGCTGGGCTGGGTGTGGTGGTACTTAACTACACGGGTAACCCGTGGATAACTCTAGTTTTCTGTATGGTATTCGGAGCCTTGCTAGGTTCGATCAACGGATTGCTAGTGACACTAGGGAGAATTGCGCCGTTTATCGTTACACTTGCGACGATGAGCGCATACCGTTCAATTATTGTGCAACTTGGGCAAGGAGGTCCTTTCAATGTAAAGAGTGATATTTTGCCCTGGTTTCGAATGATAGCGGCTGGAAACGTGTGGGGCATACCCAACCTGGCATTGATATTTTTGTTCATCATGATCGTGGTAGCTGTGGTGATGTCACGCACTAAATTTGGCCGTTATGTCTACGCGGTTGGATCAAACGAACAAGCTGCTCGTTTGGCGGGTATTAACGTAAACCTTATCAAGACTTTGTGCTTCACAATCACCGGGTTATTGGCAGGTATTTCAGCTTTTCTGCTCATGTCCCGTTTGACCTCTATCACTGCTCCTAATGCCGGTTCAGCGTTCGAACTGGATGCGATTGCTGGGGTGGCAATAGGTGGTATTGCGATGACAGGCGGACGAGGTATGATCGCCGGATCATTCATGGGCGCATTAATGGTTCAAATGATCGAAGGGGTCCTGATTGCTGCACGTATCCCTCCATTCCTTAACGGATTGGTTAAGGGCATTATCATCATTTTTACTGTGTTATTGCAGCGCAAAAAGAGCAGTACCTAAGAGCAAAATGGTAATTTTTAGATGCGGGTGGCATTAGTCGTCATCTGTGTTTGTGGAAATAATCGTTTTGGAAAATGCAGCCGCGAATGCTTAGACGGATTAGTTCAAAGGGCTTATTCCGGTAAGCTAAACTAATATATACCATGAGGTTCAGCAATGTCAAAAATTAAGAATATCAAGGTAGGTGTTGTTGGACTGGGCTTTATTGGTCCAGCGCACATTGAAGGAATCCGCCGTCAGGGTGGTGTTGAAGTTCATGGAATTGTCGAATTCACACCAGAGCTGGCACGTGAAAAAGCTGAGCAATTAAGTATCCCAGTGGCTTATTCTTCTTATGAAGAAATTCTGAAAGATCCTGATATAGATGTTATCCATATTTGCTCTCCTAATTACCTTCATTTTTCACAATCCAAGCAAGCACTCTTAGCGGGTAAACATGTCGTTTGCGAAAAACCGTTAACAATTACCTCTGATGAGGCCCGGGAATTGATGGAACTAGCAAAAGAAAAAAAACTTGTAAATGCGATTAATTTCAACTTGCGGTTTTACCCGGTAAATTTTGAAGCAAAATATCGAGTTCATAACGATGATTTAGGAAAAGTATTTATCGTACAGGGCACCTATCTTCAAGATTGGCTTCTCTACCCAACCGACTGGAACTGGCGTATTGACTCCGTTGAGGGAGGTACTTTGCGAGCTGTCGCTGACATCGGCTCTCATTGGATCGATCTCGTTATGTTTATTACAGGTCTCACGGTTACGGAAGTATTCGCCGATCTGGCAACTTTTTATCCGATCCGTAAGAAAATGGTGTCAAAGATTGAAACTTTCTCGAGTGAAAAGCAAAGTGCAGCAGCGCAATATGAAGATAAACCGGTTACAACAGAAGATTATGCCTCTATTCTTCTTCGATTCGAGAATGGCGCTAAAGGGATTCTTTCAGTTTCACAGATGAGTGCTGGTCGGAAAAATCGATTGTCTTACGAAATTGATGGAGCTAAATCTTCAGTTTCCTGGGATTCGGAGCATCCAAATGATCTCTGGATGGGTTATCGGGGTCGTCCAAATGAAAATCTGATCAAAGACCCAGCCTTGATGAGTGTGGGAAGCCAAAGCGTGTCCTCCTATCCGGCAGGGCATGCAGAGGGTTTTCCGGATACCTTCAAACAGCTTCAGAAAAAGGTTTACGC
>JBAXQP010000412.1 GCA_037131655.1 bacterium
GATATGCACCGTATTGCTTTTGGATGATAATAAACAGGAGCTTGTCATTAAAGCGACTCAGGCTAAAAGCAAAGCCTATCTCACCAAGCCTAACTTAAACATCGGGCAAAGTGTTGCGGGGCGAGCGGTGAAGGAAAACCAGGTTATCATCATATCCGATGTAAGGGAGTGTGAGGAGTATCGTTATGCCGATATTGCCGCTGAAGAAGGCTTGGCCTCCTTGGCTTGCGTGCCGCTTAAAGTTAAAAACAAAGTCTTAGGTGTTTTGAACTGTTATACTGAAAAACCACGGATGTTCCCACCCGAAGAGATTGCAACCCTTGAAGCCTTAGCTAATCAAGCGGCAATTGCAATTGAACATGCAAAGCTAATGGTACGTTCGGCTATACTTCAGGAGATGCATCACCGCCTCAAGAATAATCTCCAACAGATAGCCAGCCTCCTTCGCCTCCAATTGCACTATTCGAAATATAATTCAGTCGAAGAAGCGGTCAACGATAGCCTTGGAAGAATTTCTGCAATGGCGGCTGTTCACGAGCTACTTTCACGTGACGATCTCGATTTAGTAAGCGTCAAAAAAGTTGCCGCAAGCATCCTCCATCATACTCAACAAGGCTTTATTCCTCCAGGCAAGACTATCCGAACTTCCGTGAGTGGGGAAGATGTGATGCTGCCGTTAAAAGAAGCCACATCAGTAGCACTCGTATTAAATGAGCTCATCCAAAATGCCGTCAAACACGGCTTTGCTTCAATCGATAATGGGGAAGTAAGTGTCACTGTAGAGACTACAGATGGGCTACTCGAAATTACCGTCCAAAATGATGGCGCCCCGCTTCCGGATGATTTCAGCCCGGTTACAAGTCAGAACATGGGTTTAAGAATTGTGGATACCCTCGTTAGAGACAGTCTAAACGGCCGATTTACGTTAGAAAATAAAGACCGAATCACCGCAACAGTCGCCTTCCCAAGACCGATGTAGAAAAGGGAGGCCAGCTTATTGCCAGGCCCCCCCCCTTATATTCTGGAATTACTTATTTCCCTTAGCAAAGCCGTTTGAGGTTAGGTAGATGTAACTGTCACGGACGGCTTCCAGCATGTCTGTAGCGCAATCGTCTAGCTCGACGACCAGCCACTCAAGAACATTCGGATCGGTAGCGTTGATACAGGCTGGGATATTCATTTTGCCTTTACCGACAGCCGTTTGAGGAGCCTCGTCTGACGTCAAAGGACCATCCTTGACATGTAGTACTCGAACCCGATGCTTGTATTTGGAAATCACAGCAGGCACATCAGTCTTGCCGAAGTTACTGGCCCAATACATGTCTACTTCACAATAGATATCGGGGGTTTGATCCATCAAGAAGTCGTAAGGGTATCGGCCATCGATGGGGTCAAACTCGTTATAGTAGTTATGAACCCCAAGAATGATATCATGCGGTTTGAGCATGCAGGCGATTTCTTGGATACGTTCCGCCTCACCCTTTATTCCATCCAAAGTTTTGAAGGCGGTGGGAGTAGTGCCGACTTGGACTTTATTGAAGTCCATCGCTTTACACATCTCAATAGCATAAGGCACGGTCTCAGGGCGCAGGTTGGGGATATGGGCTGATGACATCACCAGTCCTACATCATCCAGCATCTTCTTGACCTCAGCAGGCTGTTTGCCATGAAGTCCAGCCGTCTCGATTGCCATATATCCAATATCGGCAATCTTCTTGAGCGTCCCCGGCAGATCGACTTCAGCGCTCTCTCTAAGCGCATACAATTGCAAGCTAATAGGGGTCATGTATAGTTCCTTTCTTAATTATTCTATTCGATTTTAGTAAAGAGCGCATTCGAGGGTATCAGTTTCATTTCGGAACCTGGGCCTTGGTAATAGAGCTTCAACATCTTACCGCCGCCTCTATCGAAATACTCTACACGAATTGGGTGGAACCCCATTTTCATGGAGATATATCCCTGCTGACTAACTTCACCA
>JBAXQP010000413.1 GCA_037131655.1 bacterium
CGAAGATGACCAGTCCGTATTTAGAGCGTGGCGATGCCTTTGATCATGATGGTGATATTAAGATGGCTATTGCTGACTTCGCAGAGGCGATTCGGCTTGACCCGAAGAATACCAGTGCGTATTTAGCTCGTGGCAATGCCTTTGCTCAGGATGGTAATTATAAGATGGCTAGTGCTGACTACACAGAGGCGATTCGGCTTGACCCGAAGATGACCAGGGCGTATTTATTTCGTGGCGATGCCTTTGCTCATAATGGTGATTATAAGATGGCTAGTGCGGACTTCGCAGAGGCGTTTCGGCTTGACCCGAAGAAGGCCAGTGCGCATATAGCTAGTGGCATTGCTTTTTTTCACGGGATGGTGACTTGACCGAGGAATCCAATGACAACTAAACCAGTGCTTGGCCTACTGAAAGCATTGCCTAAGTTAGTAGCGACAGGTTTTGACCTTGAGCCACTGGCTACTGAACCAAAACTGAAAACTTGTCGTCTATACAATAGAGATTTAACTCCGTTCAATCCCCTAATTCCTTGTTGGGGTTAGGTGGTTGGGTTATTAGAAAGAAGAAAATGATTAAATTGATTAAAGTGAATTCTGAACCACAAGGGAAATGTTTCTATTGTAAAGAACCTGTTCCCGCCAAATTACAGGATGTTTGCGTAGAATGTTCTGAACGGTTGTTCCCCAATAAGGGAAGAGAAGAGAGCTTAGAAGCTGGTAGAACTTTATGGGAGAGCCAATCGTTCGCTCAAAAAATAGAATGGCTAAGAAAATGGCTTAACGATGATAATATTAGTATGTCTGAGAAAGATTGCTTTCAAAAAGAACTAAATATGTTACTGGAAAGGAAGAAATATGATTATAAATCAGTGCGAGAATATAGGAGAAGATACTATGAGAGAAGTTAGGTTTGTAGAAGGGTCATTGTCCGACCTCATTTATGATCTGGTGTTGAACCATGTTCGAGAACATCCTGAATGTCTTGATGGATGGTTGTCGCGCGAAAGCGGCATAATCCAGACAGCGGTGTCAATAAAACGGGGCGACGACAATAAGGTAGTCGCCTATGTCTATCGGGATGATGGATTACTCCCATCTGATAGCGATAAGGAATGCGTTACGGAGCAAATCCATGAGTCTGCTTGGGATGAAGATGAATAAATGAGGTAGCCAAGTCAGAGGAAATGGAATTCCTCTTCGGCCCAATTCCATCGGTTCTTGCCAGTGGACTTGGGCCGACGAGGATGCCAGCGGTCACTTGTTGTGGTCGTCGGTGCCAAGCCGGATATTTATAACATTATTTAAAAAGGAAAGTGAAAAATGAGTGAACGAATTCGTGAATACAAGTGCTTACCAAAATATAAGATTGAGACCGGATACAAGATTGGCGGAAAGACTTGGATTTGTCGCGCATGGAATTCTGGTGAGCTAACCAGAGAGCAAATCCACGAAACGATAGCCGAGTATCTTCCCGACAATCAAAAGACGGATGATGAACTCCGCGCAGAGCTACGTGAAAGTGAGGCAGAATTCGCGCGGGAGGACTTTAAAGGTCGGGAGGAGGGCGACATTACGCCCTATGAAGAAGTGCTAGATGTTTGGGTAGAGCGCGAACTCTACCGCATCCAAAACGAGGAAGCCGAAAAAGCCGAGGTTGCCGAGGCGTTACAGGAGTTATACGACAATTGGACAGATGACACCGATGATGACGATCAATTCGATCTCGTCTACCGCGCGCACAAAGCGGTAGATGATTATTGCCGAAAACTGGCGCATGGCGAGTTCGACTGGTAGGGAGCGACAAGGAACGGCACTGGCCCGCAAATGCGGGCCAGTGCTGACCGCCAACGAAATTGAAAATCGGAAAGGATACATTAGTAATGCAAGTGATTTATGGACTTGATGAGGTTGAATTGGATATTCCCGATGAATTAGAAGTCGGGGCTATCCAGTGCAGATTAAA
>JBAXQP010000414.1 GCA_037131655.1 bacterium
ATGTAGGGGGGACCTCAGTGCAGACCATTGGCAGAGAGATGAGACAGAATTGACAAATGCCACTTCGGGTGCCGACAAGGCTTTGGTTAGATTTTCCTATTTTCCCCGATCATCCAGAGTATTGATGCCCAAAGAAAGAGGATTGCCATGACGAGCAGTACAACGGAAATCCAGAACAATGCAGGGTGTTCCGCAATAAAACACCAGCGATAATAGTGATCGTGATTCCAAACCCCTGCGCTCCATTCTGCTGGCATTGGGTGGCCGTACATTGAGTGCATTGCTTGTTGAGGTGATACCGCCTTTAGAAAGCTGACAGTTGATATGAATGCAGGCACTGCAATGAGCATGGCTAGCACTTGGCTCAAACCCAAAAGCGGATACTTACGCCACGCTCGAACTATGAAACACAGCATGTCAGTTCGGTGTCCCATTCTTCTCCAAATCTAACTTTTTCTTATGCCGATCCCGCTATCTCGGAATTTCTCCGGATGCTTTGCTCTCATTGGTCTGGTTTGCGAGTGTTAAGCCAGAGCCCAACCACACCAAGGAGCGTAATGGCAGAACCAAACCACATTACAGGACGGTATGATGCTTCAATCTGCCTGATTACCACTCGTGCCCCTTTCTCTACATCTTGAACCTGCTTTTCGTTTTCTCCTGTTCGCAATTGATAAATGCCGCATGACAACATTGTGGCACTTGCACTCATTTTTGCTGAAGCCAGAATTGATGTCGCAATTACCGCAAGCCCAAGGAGGGTAACTATTATCGGTATGATAGACTTCATTCTTGTCAAACTCCTCATTCTAATCCAGTCGTTCTGGGGTTTCTCCGGATATGGGAGGCACCTCGGCGATAAGGCTCCCAATCCCAATGGGATCATTTGATCCTCTTGAATTCCACCGTCGAACTGCCGTGTCTGACTTTTAGACTGTTATCATCAAGATGCTCCACCCCATAAGAGTCTGAGCCCCATTTGTTGAAATAAAAGGTCAGGTTAGTTGAGGTGAACAAGTAAGTGCCTTGATCACTCATTTTGTTCTTACCTGAAAGAGCCGTTATTATCGATTCGGTCTTGCCGTCTGATGTGAACAGCCAAACCATGTGGACATTACCGAGATCACTGGTTGACTCAAGATATTCCCATCGGCCAACTATCTTTGGGATATGTCGATTTGTCGATGCGCATCCAGAAACCAGAAGGACAGCTAACAGCATTGCAACAATTGGAGCTATCACGCCCAGTAACCACCATGTCAGGAAACTCACTCGACGCTGAACGTAAGGCATCATCGTAAGAACCCCAGCAATACCGAAAAGTATCCCGAAATTGTGCCCATACTGTCTTGTGACTGGGTATGACAATGACATTATCCATAGCGGCAGGAAGAAGACATAGCAAGTCGCCAGTCCCTGTCCGAATCTTAACCTAGGTTTTAGCAATCCGTCGTTCATGTCATGCGGAGTATGCTATTCGTTTCACGATAAGATCATCGCCTAAGTCGGGACAATACCCCCTGCCTCTCAGCCTGTCCACACGGTTATGACTGAGATGTTGACCATAGAGTATGGTCTCCGACCCGAAGAAAACCATTTAATTACCAGATATTTCCGTATTTTGAAAGGTTGCCTGCAATGTATTGGTATGAAGGCAACCAAATCCAAGAAATGCAAGAGGGACTATCCTGAGTTTCCTGACCTGCTTCTCTGTCTGGGCTGGGTCGCTTCCAATGGCGGCAGAGGCGAGAGGGAGAAGTATTCAGCCTACCTCATGGACGAGAGCACTGGCGAAGGCCTGCACATCCCCTAAAGGGGGCATTTCGGGGGTATTGAGGGGGATTCAGAAGTGCCCTGTTTATTGGCGAATACCCTTGATTCTATTGGTTAATAAGGGGTTTTCGATGCAAATTGGCGGAGAGGGTGGGATTTGACCCCACGGTGCCCTTTAGGAGCACAC
>JBAXQP010000415.1 GCA_037131655.1 bacterium
ATTATACCGATATAGCCTATAAATTCACCTTGTTCATCCAGACGTGGTTTAACGAGAGCAATGAACCAGTGATATTGGTTATCCTTGCCACGCAACCGGTACTCCATTTGGAAGGGTTGCTGTGCATCGAAATGGGATGTGTAGGTATCAAGATAACGATTCAGATCTTCAGGATGCACCCCTTTGACCCAACCGTTGTCCACTTCCTGCTCGATACTTCGTCCTGTGTATTCGAGCCATGAGTTGTTGAACCAGCTGTATGACTTATCTAGCTCAGCTATCCACATCAGCGCTGGCGCAGCATTGGCAATGCTGCGGAAGTTCAATGCACTTTCTTCCAGTGCAGCCCCATTTTTTTTACGTTCGGTGACATCCGTCAGCAAGCCACTCCATATGATACCTCCATCGGCTTGCCGTTGAGGAGTGGCGAGACCATGAATCCATTTAACATGACCACTTTGGGTTTTAATTCGAAACTTATGATCCCAGACAGTAAAATCCAACGCCGAACGTTCCAAAGATTCGCGATGCGCATCCTGATCCCCTATAACTATGCACATGGTCAACACATTGGGATCTTGGCATGCTTCTTCAGGAGTCACTTCATAAAGATCTTGAATCCCTTTACTGACATAGATAAATCTCCACTCGCCTGCAGAGGTTAGCAGAAACTGATAAACCACTCCAGGCACCACAACCGTCATGAGTTCAAGTTGCTGGCGCATTGTAATAGTTGTAGCCTCTGCAGATTTTCGCAAAACCTGCTCCTGTACCAGTTGGTGCTTTTGCAGCAAACTTTTCGGCAAAGCTTGTGTCATCATCAGAGCAATACTGATTTCAACCGAAGTCCAAGGTGTACATCGTCCACTCCATGTTTCTGTCCAGATTTCGAAGGATTTGCGCGGTGTAAGATGTATATTCCCAGCAGCATCCCTAACCCGTCCTTTATCGGCACTACCCGCCCAATAAACCGTCTGAGGCTTCTCTTTACGCAACCAGATTAAACAATTACTCATGTCGTTTGAAATCGAGGCAACCAGTAAACCGGATACAATGGATCTATAGGCACTGGCAGGGAAAAATTTCTGTTCAAGACAATCACAGCTAAAGACTTCAGACTGGCGTTGGGAATCTAGCCAGGTGAGTAAATGATCTATGTCAGCTGATTCAGGCACATCACCCTGTAAATGGTACTTGCCATCTGCGACCATGATCATCCCAGTAGCATTCAGTAAAGATTGCAATTTGGGCAGAAGCTGTTGCTGCACGACTTCAATATTACCGAGTGTTATTTGATCGACCAAGTCACCGAGAAGATTGTGTGCTTTTTCGACCTTGTTAAGCCGATCCTGTGACTCAATAGCTGCCAATTTTGCCGATGCCATTCGACTGATAAAAATTGCAGCTTCGCGCATAGCAATCGACACTCGCTTTGCAGTCCTATGATGACAAGCTATCAATCCCCACAACCGACCATTTTGTAGTAGCGAAATCACCAACGAAGCCTGTACTCCAATATTACGCAGATATTCCATATGTATCGGCGAAAGACTGCGTAGCGCTGAGTAAGTCATATCAAGGGGCAGTTGACTGACAGGATTTATCATCGGCAATATGACTACCGGCGTAACATCAATATCAGCAACCATTCTAACTAGATTTTTAGTATAAAGACTCCGAGCTTGAGGCGGGATGTCGCAGGATGGGAACTGCAATCCTAGAAAGGAAGGCGATTCTTCAACCCTGCTTTGGCTGATAACTTCACCGTCCCAGTTTGAGTCGAAGCGATAGGTCATAACACTATCGTAGCCTGTAAGATCGCGGACAAGTTCGACGATCCGATCAAAATAACGAGATGAATCTGCATCGTTTTCTGTGCTCAGCATAGTTTGCTGAATGTCCAACATTAACTGTGCAAGATTACCTTCAGCCTGCGTGTCTTGGTCTTGGTATTGGT
>JBAXQP010000416.1 GCA_037131655.1 bacterium
GACCTCACCACTGCCAATACTCCGTAAGGATTTCATCATCGATGATTACCAACTATGGGAAAGCCGTGCGGCTGGAGCGGATGCGGTTCTTTTGATCGTAGCTGCGCTCAGTCCTATGCAGCTTCGGGAGTACAGTGAGATTGCCGCCGAACTATCGCTTGATGTCTTGGTCGAGGTGCATACTGAGTCGGAAATGTTTATTGCCCTCGATATGGGAGCAGATTTGGTTGGGATCAATAATCGCGATCTGATGACCTTTAGAACCGATCTCTGTGTGACTGAGCGTTTAGCATCAATGGCGCCAGAGGGGGCACAAATAGTCAGTGAAAGCGGCATTGGCGAGCGTGAGGATGTTGTGCGGGTCGGTCAAGCCGGCGCAAGGGCAGTCTTAGTCGGTGAAAGCCTGATGCGTTCGGAGGATATCGCTACAAAGATGCAAGAGTTAATGGGTTTCGGAGAGGAAGTCTGATCAGGCGATGACTAGGATAAAGATCTGCGGAATAACCAATCGAGTGGACGCTTTTGCAGCCCTTGAATTAGGAGCAGATGCCCTCGGCTTTGTTTTTGAGCCAACAAGTCCTCGATACATCGGCAACAACCCCGATGCATTGTGCATACCCTTTGAATTGCCCCCATCTATTACAAAAGTGGCAGTTCATGCTCATGTTGTGAATGCCGATGAAGAAGGTTTTGATGCTATCCAGTTTCTTTCAATAATAAATCCTGAAAGCATTCTCGGTCGGAAAGTTATTAAGGCTTTTTCGGCTCGTGATAAGGGGATTGAGGTGGAGATAGAGGATTACACAGGGCCAGCGGATGAAATATTGCTGGATGCTTATCACACCAATCAATATGGCGGAACAGGGCAGGTATGCGATTGGGAATTGGCTTGGAGTATTCGACAAAAACTCTCTAAACCCCTTATCCTCGCTGGTGGGTTAAACCCTGAGAACGTTGTTGAAGCTATTCGAAAAGTCAGGCCTTATGCGGTCGATGTCAGCAGTGGAGTAGAAGCTGAACCCGGTAGAAAAGATCATTTGAAGTTAAAAGCTTTTATTCAAGCTGTACGGGAATTAGACACTGTATTAGAAGAGACGCACCAAAAAAGTCCTGACTAATTTGAACTTCTTACAGCATGCCATTAAATACGCATTCTATGCGTTACCAATAATGAAGTCCAACTTTCAGGTAATTCCTTCACAGATGTTATGCGACCGGCGCAAATGCACCGGTCGTAACATTCAGACTTATCCAGCGAGCATAACGTTCCGAGCTTGAAGGCCTTTTGGTCCATCAATCATCTCGAACTGGACGGGTTGGCCTGTGCTTAATGTTTTGTGGCCCTCCTGTTCAATCGCAGAATAGTGCACAAACACGTCGCGACCATCCTGAGTCTGGATGAAACCCCAACCTTTTGTGTCATTGAACCATTTTACAAGACCCGATTCAGGTTCCGGTTGCATAATGAACCCCCTCCTTACTTCATTTGCAGGGACGGGCTTACCTGCGTAACACCAACATCCACGCACCGCAATTGCGGCTCATTAAATATGATTAGACGTCAAGCAAGCGAATTCCTTCTTTTTCTAAAAGAATATTTCAAAAAAGCAAAGAATTTTACTTTGAGTTACTCACCGACTACATGTCAGGTAATATGTCTTCTACGAGGAGGTCTGATTTGGGAGTTATGAGCGTTGCTGTACGTATAAGACATCGGATTTTCGGGACACCTATTCCCTCCTCTCGTGCTCAACACGAACGTTTGATGAAGATAATTGCTCTACCTGTTTTTGCCTCTGATGCGATGTCTTCTGTAGCGTATGCAACCGAAGCAATATTAAGAATTCTCGTGCTTTATAGCGTTACCGCACTGCAATATCAGTTCCCCATAACTCTCGCTATTTGCTTTCTCATCGTTATCGTCGTTATTTCCTATCAACAGACTGTCTTTGCAT
>JBAXQP010000417.1 GCA_037131655.1 bacterium
GCTTCCGGTCACACTATCACAAGCTTTGCGATTGCAGTTGTGATTTTTTACTATACTCGTTCACTCGGGAAGCGATGGATAGGATGGCTCGCGTTAGTTATTGCTGCGCTAGTAGCGTTTTCCAGAGTTTATCGAGGAGTACACTGGCCCTCTGATGTAATTATCGGCGCCCTAATAGGTTCCCTCTGCGGCTACGTATGCGCCCGCCTGTTCGATAAGAAAAGTCGAAAGGCAGATACGGAACCTTCTCCTGATTTCGGGCGTGGGCATCAGGATTAGGTTAAGATTTGGATTGTGGATTTGGGGACTTCTCTTTCAGTGCCATTGCTTCGGCACAATCAGCCTCGCAATGACACGTTCGTGTCGGGGGCTGCGCCCCTGACACCCCTCCAAAGCCTTAATCTCTTCCCTACCGCTTCAACACAAACCCCGCATTCACCCAATTGGCAAAAGCGTAGCGGTTGTCGTCGTCTACGGAGGTTACTACCAGGCTGATGGTGCCACAGCCTTCGGGGATGGGGATATTAAAGCGCCAAGGTCCTTGCGCGATGCGGAGGATGGGACTCTCAGTCACCAACGTGCCATCGATGAATACTTTGAAGATAACGCTTGGGTACATCGCTTTCTCGCGGCCCCAAGCGTCACCGAACATAGCCTCATCGTTGCCTGCTAACCCCACGAAACGATCGTACTCCGGCTTGATCGTATAGAGAAGTTGCGAGGGGGCTTGAACGCCCATTCCCTTCTCATATTTTGTGTCTCGAATGGTTAAAGGAGTATTGGTATAGGACATATCCTTTGCTGGCTGTTTATGGGAGATGTACAAGTGGTATCCAGGAACCGTCTGTCTGAGCGGCTCGATGTCTGAAAGGTGAACATCCGGCATCGGCGGCATCGCAGGCAGGCGAACCATATAGCCGTTACCTTCTAAACAGATCTGCACTCCATCACGATATGCTTTAGCTCGCACATTGGCCGTATCTATCACCGAAAATGGGGTGCTATACAGAGTTGAACTCTCATCCGGTTCGCTTCCATCGAGTGTGTATCGAATTTCCGCGCCCTCATTCAAAGGAGCCGACAAGGTGACCATTACATCGTTCTCAAAGTAATATGGCCGAGTTGACTGTCCCCAGGGAGTCACTCGGACAGGGTCAACCACCCACTCTTCTTGCCATAAACTCTCTTTTTTGAACTCGTTCGCGAGATGAATCGTCGGCATAGCCGTTTCTAATTGTTGGATAATTTCTTTGGTTCCCTTATCGGGATCCTCGCCTACAGAGGGGTCATAGCCTGAAATCCCATCGGTCATATCCCTCGCAAGAATGGCTTTAAGTCCGGTTCGCAACATCGGGCCGATACCGACCGGTTTACCAGTTGTACAACAGTTGGTGTGGAAGCCGAGATAGATAAGATGCGTAATCCCAAGCTCTTTGCACCAAGAGTAAAGCTGCTCAGTGCCCTCAACTACTAGGTCCTGGTCAAGCAGCTCGAGCACAGGACATATCGCATCCCAACCATAATTGCACCGACACCGAAGCCCCGGCCCGCACATGCACGCGCCGTCCTGGAATACTTCGATATTGGGCAACGAATTCGGCTCAAGCTCCGGTAGCGGATGCGGTTTTAGCGCGCAGGCGATTTCTCGTTGCGGAGTACCCACATAATGGTCGGCCACATCCGTCGGCGCCCAGAACACTTGCATACCTAACATTCGAGCGCACTCGGCCGCCTTATTCATTCGAAGGGCAAACGACCCACACCGCTCCGTAGCCGTCATGCACCAGTGAAAATTCCAAGTATCGACTAAAATCAGCCCAAGCTGCGAGGTGGGGATAGTTTCCTTGCTAACAACTATCTCCGACGTCCGCCAATCCGCTGAAGTCTTCCTTGTCTGCAGTTCAAGTTCCATTTACTACTCCTATCAATTATACTAATCCGA
>JBAXQP010000418.1 GCA_037131655.1 bacterium
GCGCTCTAACCAGGCTGAGCTAAAGGCCCGAAAACCTGCGTAAGGCTACAGGTAAGTTGGGGAACCCCCAAACTCACCTTTTTTCTAGTTGCATCTGTTGCATCTAGTTGTCCCTGAATCGCTATTTAGTTTTCGGTTGAATCTTCTGGAACATCAGGCTCTTGCGAGCTCTTAGTGACAGAGAGTACCTGAACTCCTTCACCCAAATTAACCAGGCGAACGCCCATCGAGTCACGTCCAGTTTGGCGTACTTCGGACGCAGGTGTTCGCATGACTGTTCCAGCCGAAGTAATGGCCAAGACTTCGTCTTCATCTTTTATGACCAAAGCGCTGACAAGCACCCCACGAGAGTCTTCATCGATCTTGGCTGCCTTGATGCCAATTCCACCACGGCCTTGAAGGCGATATTCCTCGAGTGGAGTCTTTTTGCCATAACCACCATCTGTCGCGGTGAAGACCAACAAATTCGACTCTTGGGTATTAATTCGGGCCATTGTTAAGAGCTCATCGGTAGGTCGAAACTTCATTCCGATTACGCCAGAAGTTGAGCGACCCATAGGGCGAAGTGAGACATCATCAACCGGGAATCGAGTTGCCATTCCTTTTCGTGACACCAACAAGATTTCATCTTTTTCGTTCACGAGGGAGGCGCTAACAACTTCATCGCCTTCGCGAAGTGAAATTGCAATGAGACCGCCAGCTCGCGATGAGTCGTACTCCGTTAATGGAGTTTTCTTCACTAAACCATTACGTGTAGCTAAAACGAGATATGGCTCAACGTCATAACGTTTAATGGAGAGAACTTGTGCGATTTCCTCGTCTGGCTTAAATGCCATCAAGTTAGCAACATGCTGTCCACGAGCATCGCTTCCTGCATCAGGCAGCTCGTGGACTTTGGCGCGGTAGACCCGTCCTTTATTTGTAAAGAACAATAACCAGTCATGGGTTGAGGCAACAAAGAAATGATCAACCACATCATCTTGTTTGAGGGCTGCACCCTTTACACCTTTACCGCCACGTTTTTGTGATCGGTATAAATCTGCTTTAGTGCGTTTCGCATAACCCGTGTGTGTGATGGTTACAACTGCATCTTGATCGGGTATTAAGTCTTCGGCAGAGAAATCACCTTCACTCGCCACGATCTGCGTACGGCGATCATCCCCATATTTTGCAACAAGATCTAATAACTCATTTTGGACGATTTCACGCTGTTTTTCTTCACTAGCCAGGATGGCGGTTAATTCAATGATGTCGGCCATTAAACCGTCATACTCATCGTTAATTTTCTGACGTTCCAATGCTGCGATACGACGCAATTGCATATCTAAAATTGCATTGGCTTGAATATCATCAACATCAAGCAACTTCATCAACCCTGTACGGGCCTCTTCAGGAGTCGAGCTAGCACGGATAAGCGCAATTACTGCATCGAGTGCATCTAGGGCTTTGAGGTAACCGCGCAAGATGTGCGCGCGACGCTCTTTCTCGGCGAGGCGATACTTAGTGCGACGTACGATTACTTCGATTTGATGCTCGATGTAGTAACGAACGAATTCGTCTAGTCGCAGTGTTCGTGGCACGCCATCCACAAGAGCCAACATGTTGGCGCCGAATGTATCTTGGAGTTGGGTCTGCTTGTATAGGTTATTTAAAACAACCTTTGGAATTGCATCGTTTCGCAAAACAATTACTAAACGTTGACCCAGACGTTCGTTGCCTTCATCGCGAACATCAGCAATGCCTTTTATTTTGCCTTCTTTTACTAGTTCTGCAATTTTCAAAGCTAAGTTATCCGGGTTAACTTGATATGGAAGTTCTGTCACAACCAAACATGTGCGCTTATTAATCTCTTCAACGCTAACAACCGCACGCATTGTGATCGAGCCACGTCCTGTGCGGTAGGCATCCTCAATCCCAGTGCGACCAACAATGAG
>JBAXQP010000419.1 GCA_037131655.1 bacterium
TGCCACATTGCATAGAAAGCGCTCATGTTCGCTAATAAAACTTGAGCGGTACAAATATTTGATGTTGCCTTATCTCGACGAATATGTTGTTCACGAGTTTGCAACGCCAAACGAAATGCAGGCTTGCCTGTTGCATCAATACTTTGCCCTACAAGTCGTCCCGGCATCGAACGTTCAAGCCCATTTCGGACCGCTAAGAATCCGGCATGTGGTCCGCCAAATCCCATTGGCACACCAAAACGTTGGGCAGTCCCAACTGCGATATCGGCGCCCCACTCCCCCGGAGCTTTCAAGATGGTTAACGCTAAAAGATCAGTTGCCGCGATAACGAGCGCATCACGGGAGTGCGCGTATTTCGCAAAGCTGGAGTAATCGATAACAGTTCCCGTTGTATCCGGGTACTGGAGAAGCGCCCCAAAAAATTCACCCGCATATCCATCTCGTACAACATGACCTGAATCCACCTCTACCACTGAGATTCCCAGTGGTTTTGCGCGTGTAAGGACTACTGCCTTGGTTTGTGGGTGAACATGTTCTTCAATCAAAAAGACCGCGTCATCGCTTAATGTGGAAGCACGGCGAGCAAGTGTCATGGCTTCGGCAGCAGCTGTACTTTCATCCAGCATTGAAGCATTTGAAATATCAAGAGCCGTTAATTCGCACACCATAGTTTGAAAAGCAAAAAGGGCCTCAAGTCGACCTTGTGAAATTTCAGGTTGATATGGTGTGTAGGCGGTATACCACGATGGATTTTCCAGAACATTTCTTTTGATAACCGGTGGAACGATCGTTCCGTAGTAACCAGTACCGATTAATGAAGAGAAGACTTTATTTTCAGAAGCGATTGATCGCAATTCCGCGATTACTTCGACTTCGCTCTTTCCGCTTCCAATCGAACTTTCAATGACACCTGTGACCGAAATGTTGGCAGGCACTACATCTTTAATGAATAATTCCAGATTTGGATATCCCAGCGCTTGCAGCATTGTTGCTTCATCTACAGAGGTTGGTCCTATATGACGATCTTCGAACGAACGACTCATAGCAATTCCTCATCCTGTCAAAAGCCTCTCGCCTAGAAGTGCGAGTGCAGGAGAAGGATAATGTGAATTAAGCGCCTTTGCGCTTTCTACGTTCTGCGAGTTCATCACTGTCGAGGCTGGCATCACTGACAACAGCTTTGCCATTGATCTCGCCTTGTAACGTTGCCAGTGAGCCTTCAACTTCACTCCAGACTTTACCGACTGCAATACCGAAGACTCCTTGGCCCCCAGCCAGCAAGTCAATTATTTGGTCAGGACTTATGCATTCATAAATTGAAGCACCGTCACTCATAAGAGTGATCGCTTCTAGCTCGCGAACTCCCCGTTCGCGCAAATGGTTGACAGCTGTACGAATATTTTGAAGCGATACGCCTGCATCGAGAAGGCGCTTAACAATTTTTAAAACCAAAATGTCGCGAAAACCATAAAGTCTCGACGAACCAGATCCCGTAGCTATGCGAACGCTAGGTTCTACCAAACCCGTTCTTGCCCAGTAATCTAATTGACGATAAGAAATACCGGCTGCAGCACAAGCTGTTGCGCCGCGATATCCGATCTCTGCGTTCAGGTCGTCCATGGTGGAACTCTTTTCTACCGGGGAATGGGATAAGAGTAGAAGGAGACATCCTCCCAATCAATGACCGACACGTCTTTCAACCTCAAGTAGAGGTTAACGGTTTCTACGCCTGCCACGGAGGGCAAAGAGGTAGCTAACCATAAAGAAGGCAATCACGACGCAGAGGGCGAACTTAGTTGCGCCCCAATCTGTTGGGCTGATCACCACAAGAACGAGGCCGAGCAGAGAAGAAAGAGCCATAGCGGAAGCAGTTTGTCGTAACCCCCGTTCGCCTCCAAAGGAAGCAATCAATGGTGCCAA
>JBAXQP010000420.1 GCA_037131655.1 bacterium
GTTAAAATCTCATCATCCTGAGTCTGTTGAAAGGTCTAAATACTGCATCATACCTAAAAACCTCATCAAGCTGAAAGATATCACCATCCTGAGCTTGTCGAAGGATGTCTCAGTCTCATGATGAAGTATATCTTTGGCTATGTGGTTGTTTTATAGCTTTGTACACCCTTCGACAAGCTCAGGATGAAGTAAATTTTAGGTTATGGGCTTGTTTTATAGCTTTAGACACCATTTAACTAGTGGGTTGATCCTGAAACATATCAATATACTTGAATTCACACCATCCTGAAAATGTACACCATCCTGAGACTGGTATGATAGAAGATGAAGGTTGTTGAGTTCTCTTTAGATAAGTAGTATTTGGAAACAAAAAAACTTATAGGAGGACTCAACATGAAAGATTATAACACATATCAGGAAAATATTTGTAATGGTAAATACGATTTGTATGTAGGTTTGGATGTGGATAAGAGTAGCATATCTGTTAGCGTGAATGATGGACATGAGGTTATAAGTTCTTTGAAGATGCCCTATGATGCCAGTAACTTGTTATCGTTCATCGAGAAGCATTATCCTGGAAAGAAAGTAAGATTTGTCTATGAAGCAGGTCCTACAGGATTTGGGCTTTATGATTCAATTGTTGGTGCGGGCAATGATTGCTTGGTGGTATCTCCGGGCAGCATTCCCAATGCTCCAAACAATCGTGTAAAGACCAACCGATTGGATTCAAAGAAGTTATCAATTTTGCTTAGTGGCAATCAGCTCAAAGGCATTCATGTTCCAACGGAGTCAATACGTCATTTGCGAACACTCGTGCAATTGCGCTACACCTACATGCAGGATATTCGTGCCTACAAATGCAGGATTAAGGCAGAGTTGCTTAAAGAGGGATTAGATTTTCCTCCGGCAGCTAAAGGTAGCCAGTGGACAAAAGCAGTGGTGGCAAAGCTACGGAGTTTGGATTGTGCTGTTGTAATCAATTATAAGATCAACAGTTTGCTCAATCATCTTGAGTGTTTAAGCAAACAGATGCTACTGGCTGAGTTTGCTTTAAAGAGTCATGTAAATGGTAATGATGACTTGAAGTGTTGTATTGAGTATTTGACAAGCTGTCCAGGTATTGGTTGGCGCATCGCTTGTTACACGCTGGCCAGGTTTGGTGACTGGAGATGTTTGGGAACAAGCAAGCAGGCAGGTGCATTTTTTGGGTTGGTACCGACTGAAAACTCAACAGGTGACCGAACGGATAGAGGTTCTATAACAAAGTGTGGTGATCCGAGGCTAAGATCGATGTTGATACAGGGTGCTTGGATAGCGATCCGAAGAGATAGTGAGTTGAAATCAATCTACGATCGCATATGCGCAAGTCATTCCCAAAGGGTTGGTGCCAGAGTTGCGATTGTTGCTATAGCGAGGAAGCTGACTGAACGGATGCATTGTGTGCTTAAGAGTCAGCGTAAATACGAATTGCGTGCTGCTGCATAGTAGCGCTCAATAGCCTGCGACTCAGGTCAGGGCTGGGAAGACAAAACGTTTCGGGAGGGCTCGACGACAGGCAGATTAATGAATCGATCCATGAGACAGAGATCCCGAGACACCAAAGTCCAGATGTTCCGGTAAAACGGATAATCCAGGAAGTGCGGTTCCCTTGAGGAATGCCACGTATAGCAGCTAGTCTTCCAGAACCTGGGCAGAGTTGGCGCAAATTAATATAACGTTTATACTTATAAAAGAGAAAATCAATAAATATATAAATTTTACTTGACTTCTACATAGCAGCTTGTCGAAGGGTGTCTTGAATGTCGGGAACTCGCAACTCGCAATGGATCAGTAAAAAAACATTAGTTGTATCGGGAAACCCTTTTCCCGATACACAGTTAATTTGCAGATTTGCAATGAATTAAAAGCATTATGAACCT
>JBAXQP010000421.1 GCA_037131655.1 bacterium
GACCCAAAGTTCGGTAATAGTGAAGTTTCAAAATTTGTCAATACCATTATGATGAGTGGTAAAAAATCGGTTGCTGAACGCATAGTGTATGGAGCTTTCGATCTTGTTGTAGCTAAAGGAGGGAAAGATCCGGTAGAGATTTTCAACCTCGCAATGAATAATATTAAGCCGTTGGTTGAGGTCAAGAGCCGGCGCGTTGGTGGCGCAAACTATCAAGTTCCGGTTGAGGTTCGTCCGAGTCGCCGTATGGCACTTGCTATGCGTTGGTTGAGAGAGGCTGCGCGCAAACGATCTGAAAAGTCAATGGGGCAGCGCTTGGCAGCTGAAATGCTCGAGGCGGCAGAAAATCGTGGTGGAGCAGTCAAGAAGCGTGACGAAGTGCACCGTATGGCAGAGGCGAACAAGGCATTTGCACACTTTAGATTCTAATACACATTTTAGGCGGCAGTCTGTCTGTTGGCCATCTGTTCTATATAAGCAAAGGTTACTACTGTGGCACGCAAAACCCCTATCAATCTTTACCGAAATATCGGTATTAGTGCACACATTGACGCCGGTAAGACAACGGCGACAGAGCGTATTCTCTTCTATACCGGAGTTAATCATAAGATCGGTGAAGTGCACGACGGTGCGGCCACCATGGATTGGATGGAGCAGGAGCAAGAGCGTGGCATAACGATAACATCAGCTGCAACGACTTGTTTTTGGAAAGGCATGGCTAATCAGTACCCTGAGCATCGCATCAATATTATTGACACTCCTGGTCACGTTGATTTTACGATTGAGGTAGAGCGATCAATGCGTGTTCTCGACGGAGCGTGCATGGTTTATTGCGCTGTAGGAGGGGTGCAACCTCAGTCTGAGACTGTTTGGCGCCAGGCTAATAAGTATAAAGTTCCCCGCCTTGCCTTTGTAAATAAGATGGATCGCCAGGGGGCAGACTTTTTTAAAGTAGTAGAGCAGATGGCAACGCGCCTAAAAGCTAATCCTGTGCCGATTGTTATCCCTATTGGCAAAGAGGATTATTTTGAAGGCGTTGTCGATCTGATTAAGATGAAAGCAATTTACTGGGATGATGCGTCCCAAGGTATGAAGTTTGACTATCGTGATATTCCGTCAGAGCTTCAGAGTCTAGCTGAACTTTGGCGCGAAAAAATGGTTGAAGCGGCCGCAGAATCTTCAGAAGATTTGATGAATAAATATCTTGAATCTGGATTTCTTGTTGAATCTGACATAATTAAGGGTCTGCGAGATCGCACGATCGCCTGCGAAATTCAACCTATGTTGTGTGGAACGGCATTCAAAAACAAGGGTGTGCAACGCATGCTTGATGCTGTTATTGATTTGCTGCCATCCCCAGTGGATATCCCGCCGGTAGGTGGTCTGAAAGAAAATGGCGAATCTGATACAAGGGAAGCTTCTGATGATGCCAAATTCTCTGCTTTGGCCTTCAAGTTAATGACTGATCCATACGTGGGTCAGTTAACGTTCATTCGCGTTTATTCAGGAGTGCTGAAGTCTGGTGATACGATATTTAACCCGATAAAGGGGCGCAAGGAGCGGATTGGTAGAGTGCTACAGATGCATGCAAACAATCGTGAAGAAATTAAGGAGGTTCTCGCGGGCGACATAGCGGCTTGTGTGGGACTTAAGGATGTAACAACCGGGGAAACCCTGTGCGATCCAGCGGCGGTAATTACTCTGGAGCGTATGGAGTTTCCTGAGCCAGTGATTCACATCGCGGTTGAGCCGAAAACAAAACCAGACCAAGAAAAAATGGGAATAGCCTTAGGGCGTCTAGCGCAAGAAGATCCGTCATTTCGTGTGCGTACCGACGAAGAGTCGGGGCAGACAATTATTTCTGGAATGGGAGAGCTTCATCTTGAAATTATTGTAGATCGCATGAGG
>JBAXQP010000422.1 GCA_037131655.1 bacterium
TTTTGAAGGTGGGGAAATCTTGGAGCCAATAACAAACAGGTAAAATATAGCGAATTGGGCTTGTGACGAGGTGTTAGATGCTCGATGTAATGACAAATCTAGCGTTCTCCGTGTATTCGAAGAAAAGCGAATATGCCTTGTTGATTGGGTCCGGGGTCTCTCAGTCGGCTGGTATCCTTACGGGCTGGGGCATCACTTTGGACTTGATTCGTCGTGTGGCCATTCAAGATAAAACGGACTGCGGAACCGATCCTGCCGATTGGTGGGAAAGGAAAACGGGTGAGGAAGCAAATTACTCAAAAGTACTTGAATATCTTAGCCGTACCCGTCATGGTCGTCAATCAATACTCAAAGAATACTTCGAGCCAACAGAACAGGAAAGAGAACAAGGTCGAAAAGTGCCTCAACTCGCTCACAGGGCGATTGCTAGGTTGGCTTCAATGGGGCATGTTCGCGTCATCATAACGACGAACTTTGATAGACTAATTGAGAAGGCATTAGAAGAACTCAATATAAATCCAATTGTTATAAGCACCGTCGCAGCAGCATCAGGGGCTGTTCACTTTGGGGCACAGGAGTGCTATGTCATTAAACCGAATGGCGACTACATGGACAGCCGTATTAAGAACACGGACGAGGAGCTTAGAAAGTATTCAGCGGGTATGAAGCGCCAGTTGGGGCGGGTTCTTAATGAGTACAACCTTATAGTGTGCGGTTGGTCGTCAACGTATGATGAGGCATTACGCGAAGCGTTTCAACGTAGGGGACATACGCGATTTGACACTTTCTGGACAAAAGTTAATGGGATTACGTCTGAAGCTGAGCAGTTGGTGAGACAGACTGGTGCCATCATCACCAATCCCACTGGAGCCGACGATTTCTTCGTCTCCCTTGCGGATAGGGTTGAGGCGTTAACAACCTATGAAGCCCGTCACCCCATTACAACACCAATGGCTGTTGCCATGTTGAAGCGCCAGTTAGGTGCAGGCGGGGATACGGTAATAGCGCACGACTTAGTGATTCAGGAAACGGAACGAGTGAGGGAATTAGTATCTCGTGAGCGTTTTCCGATAGATGAGGAACATGCAACAGAATTTAATCCCAGGGAAGAAGCGGAATACCTGGCGAAATGTCAACAGCGTAAAGTTGAATACCGGAAAATATGTGATACGCTAATTGCCCTTGTGAGCACGGGTTGCTATCATGGGACAGCCGAAAAGGCGCGTATATGGCAAGAGTGTCTTGATAGGCTGGCGGCGTTGTCTGAATCTACAGGCAACCCACAAAATGCTTTAAGACAACTTGAGTTATATCCTGCTCTCCTCATTTTGTACGCAGGCGGAATAGCCGCTATGGCTGCGGACAGATATGATAATCTTGCGGCGTTAATGCTTAACACCCTCTGCCATCGTGATGATCAAGATTTGCCTCTCATCAAATGGGTAAATCCAAAGAATATAGGGCTACCGCTATTATCCGGACCTCATGCGGGCAGGCGATACATGCTAGTATCTGAGAGCAGTGATTTACATAATGTTCTACGGGAAGCCCTACGACATATACTGCCTAATGATGCGCGCTACAGTTTTTACTTTGATCAATTTGAATACCTTCTAGGGATTACCCATGCTGATCTATTATTCAAGACGATTTCGGAAAATACACCAACTACAGGAATATTTGTCGGTCGCTTTATTCTGGAGGAACCGCCTGATCGTACAAGGAATAGGTTCTGGGATGCCTTCAATCGGGAATATAAAAATTCGGCGATGTTAAAGGCAAACTTCTTCAAAGGTGATATCAAGAGACTTCAAGCAATAAATAATCCTTACGATAATGTAGTCTATCGCCTCATCCAAAAAACCTTCTGAATTTACCAGACGCCCACCAACCAAT
>JBAXQP010000423.1 GCA_037131655.1 bacterium
CCCTATATCCGCACTAAAACCATAATAATATGATACTTTCACGCCTTGCTTAGGAAGCTGTCGGGGCGGGAATAAAATACGGCCAAGCACCGGGTCAACAGCAACTGTATCTCTAACTGGGCGATAGCGTTCCCAATCGCTCAAATCGGTAGGGACGATATTTTCAATAGGAATGGGTTGCTTTGCATCTTTAGTAGGCCAGCCCGGAGCCCAAATAACCAAACTCCTCCCCTCACCATAATACACAGGCGAAGCAATCGGCTTTTTTACATGATCATCGGCAAATTCTGTGAAAGCACGGCGACGGATGGGTACCGGAAGGTTGAGTTCTTCAGCTATCTGGGTCGGCTCAAGCTCACGTTCCCAATTTGTATAAAGCGGTGCATCGTTACCCAATACACTGAAGGTATAACAGTTCCGTTGCTCCAAACTAGTCACCGGTGTTTGGGTGACTGAATACGTTTTCAATCGCCAGACAAACAATCCGACACTGGGAATGTTATAACGGCCTTGCGTTAGATGTGAATTGATGCGGCGTACATCTACCGTGTGGGCCAATTCGTCAAAGGGACTATTAAGCTTATCCAATGCGTCACCCCTACGTAAATCAACTGTTCTACCCTGCAATGGTCTTAGGTGATTAACATGTTGTGTCCAACCCAGCAATTTGAAAAATTCCACTGCTCGCGCAGGCCAACCCGCAACATCGTTTGCCAATTGCTCCAGCAAGGCTAATGAGCCTTTACGTCGGCGGTAGCGAATCGTGTTGGCGATTTCACGGCGCGGAATTAATATTTTATTTCTCAACTTCCCTTGCGGTGTAGTGATCTCCCCTGGCTCACCGGCTTCATGAACTGGAGTATATCCGATTAAATCGCCAATGTACGGCACTACCCAGTCTTCGCAGGTCTCAATAAAACAGTTTTCATAGAGCTGAGTGATATCTTCTTCAACAATCTCTACTTGCTCGGCGATAACTTGCAGTAACGCGCGTAACGGTTCACCTTGTTCATAATCGCGCAACTGGTAGATATAGGGTAGTAGCTTGTAGAGGCGATCTTTATCAATAGTATTCATGACGACCTCAGATGATCTGATTTAGAATCAAGGTTGCTGGAACTTCGGGCGTGAGAAAAGCAAGCTGGGCTGGCCGTAAAACTTTTTCTTCAAAGTCTGCTAAATTAACTTGGATGCGCGTTTCAGGGCGTTGTGTTTTTATACTTTTCACAACCAATTTATTAGTTTCTTCAGCAATTTCTTGGGGAGTAAGAAGTAAGCGTTTCCTAACCTTAACTTTCTGTCCTCCTATCGTTTCTTCAACTTCTTTAACAGCTTTCTCTGGAATACCACCAAAGGCATCAACATCCACATAAGCCACCCCACGCACACCTTGCATGACGCTCAGCATTTCACTGAGCAATACGTCTTGCCCTAATTCACGCCGTTCGAAGCTAAAGAAATCGAGCAATGCTGTGCGAACTTGCGTCACCACAGGTTCCCACTGGTAATCCGGCAGAATACGTAGTCGGGCTTCGATGATTATCAGCATCAATTCACGTATTTCTAATTGTAAGGTTTGATAAGGATCTCCGAAGTCGAGTAATGTTTGACGCAGGTTTCGATATAAATCCGAGTTCTTGTCAATAGGGATATCGTCCGCACCGGCAATGGTGACATGCACAAGCTGACGGCGGCCATCGGAGATTTCCACGGCACGGGCTTTGCCAACACCCGCATAAGTGCGGGCAAAATCTTCATAATCTTGCACGGATACCAACCGATCCAAGGCCTTTATGGCCAACCGCGCATTTTTGCGGACCTGGTCACGGCTTTCTTTGTCTGCACCGCCAGATGCCCGCAAGGGATTGATGACCTCTTTAACGCCTAAAGGA
>JBAXQP010000424.1 GCA_037131655.1 bacterium
ATCAGCAACCTCAGGTAAACCCCGTTGCCATGAAATTGAATCCGTATAGAGAACTCCTATCCCTTCACTGCCCGCATCGAGTTTACCAATAGGTTGACCGTTTATTTGTTCGAGAGCGCGGAGGCAGTTCATAAGCTCAACGCCTAATGGCGAACTGCCCTTCCCTGCCAAAAGCTGAGCTTCACTAACCAAATCAAAGCCTGAGAACTGCGGATGGAGCATAGCGGCAACGACCATTTTACGAAGGTAACGCCTCGCTTCATCCTCAGTACCTGCTGAATCAGGCATAAGCGCATCAAGATGAAGCCAAAGCGGTAATGAGGATGGACGAGATAAGTTAGCAGTTGCATTGGCTTGTAGATACGAAATCATAAACGGATACTGCTCCTGCACCCCTCGATAGGGCACTGGAGATAAAGAGGCTTTTAATGAAGTCCGCACAAGTACGCTAGTCACCCCTGAGGTTGACAGCAAGCCATTATAAGGCGTGTTGATACCGTTAAGCATGTCGCTGACCGGATTACCAAAAACTAATAGGCTAGGCAATACTTTCTCAGCTTCTTTTGGTCGAGCCAATAAGCTCTGCACAAACCGCTGCTGCATCTGGGACTTGAGCGTTTCGGCCTTGAGACGATTGTCGACGTTTTTATCAGGCGGTTGCCAGGCGGAATGATAGGTCTCTTGCCAAGCCTGTTTAAAAGCATCAGAATAACCCGCCCGAACCCAATAACCGGGCATCTCTAATGCAATCCCTGATGATCCTGAACCTATCGCTTCCTGTATCTTTGTCTTAAAATCTGTTGCCGCCTGACTGGTAGGCACAAGGTAAACCTGACCGCCTGATACTATCGGCTGGTTATCTGGAGCAAGTTGTATTGGAAAGGATGGAGTTGGCATTTGAGGTTGGCGTAATGAGTTATTTGTGTAGACCTGATACCCCTCTTGCAGCCAACTTCCGATGACTTCTTTCGAATTGGAATTTACCATGACGATATCCGTCCCCAAATCCAATTCGGGACGATACGCCGAACTAGTTTCGAACATTGAACGAGAGGCCGGAATGGTTTTTTGATTCAGTTTGCCTGCAGATGAGCCGAGTAATCGCTCGAAACCGTCACCAATTCCATCTCCATCTTGGTCTAAATCTTCCGCTTTGAAAGAGATGGAATAAATCTGAAACCGTTCAGCTTCACTTGTCACGATGCGAAGCCGAACGGAATGAACAATACCGCGATCATCTGTGTCAAAGGGAAAATAAAACTGCTTTCTTTTACCGCCAACACGCGAGTATTGAATGGTCTTATCTGAATCGATCACATAAACACGGGCATGGCCTGAGGCATCAATCGTAATGACCGATTTTGATCCGCCTAAACATCGAAATCGATACTCAGCCAGCCCTGAGCGCCCAACAATGCGGTAATTACCTTCGAGCTTATTGTTCTTGTCAGCTACAAGGTAACTCTTCTCAATCACGCTTTTGGCAGGAAACGAAACATCAATCCCAACAGGCTTAACACGAGCCTGAACAGTTATAGTTAAAACCGCCAACAAAATCCCTATCCAAAGGCGCATAAAATCTCCTATTTATAAAGCTATCGACAACAAACGGTCAGCTCCGCAAATGATCTTGCCACAATCTTTCGGACAGCAATTATTAATGCCGCATACGCGGTTGTTTGAAGCTCATTCTCGAACTGCGCCGGGGTTAATAACCTAAGCTTAAATGGAGCCTTTGCCGATTGTAGCATACTTTTTCATTGGCCCCCTCTAGTGGAATATTTGTGTCCGCTTTATCGGGGGAAGATCAGATCGTCGCCTTTCCTTAACTAAAGCATCAATTGTTCAATTTCGGTTAATCGCTCAAAAGAAATATTCTTGAACTTTGCT
>JBAXQP010000425.1 GCA_037131655.1 bacterium
ACCTTGCCGCTGTCAGGTTTTTCTAGGGCATTCATACAGCGCAACAGGGTTGACTTACCCGCACCAGATCGACCAATAATCCCAAATATTTCACCTTCTTGTACCCATAAATTGATATCATGCAACACGGGGTGATGGGCAAATGATTTGTATACACCAGATAATTCAATCATGGTAAAGAGCTCTCGGAGTCAAGCGTAAGTAGGGGCTGTGATGATGGTTATTATAACTAAACCAGCCTAATTGACAATTACTTTTCCTGTTCAGAGTAGTACGCCTTTCATTTAGGGAATTTATCTGCACAATATGTGTTGCTCGAGTTTCACCATTTTTTAAGTTACGAATCACCGCGGCGTCGACCGCGGTGCCCATGCTGAATAGATTGATCGCCGTCCGCAACAACGCCGGTCAAGCCACGGGGATTTGGTAGAGCAGCTAAACTTGAGTGTTGGGCTTTCTTTTCATTGTAGCTCCTTCCTATCTTTGAAATAGTCTAAAGCCTCTGGGTTGGCGATAGAATCCTTATTTTTTACGGGTAAGTTATGGACTACTTGGCGAATGGCGAGTTCTACCAGTTTGCCATTGATAGTGTGAGGGATATCTTTGACTTGTAAAATGACCGCAGGTACATGCCGTGGTGAGGCGCCTTCCCGAATTTTGTAGCGAATTTTGGTTTCTAGGGGATCATTTAAAATAAGGCCGTTGGCTAATTTTACAAATAATACCACACGAACATCATCCTTATAGTTTTGACCAATCACTACGCTGTCTAGTATCTCGGGTAGGGTTTCTATTTGGCGATAAATTTCAGCGGTTCCTATGCGAACGCCACCGGGTTTTAAGGTTGCATCCGATCGACCATAAATAATGATACCTTTATGCGCGGTGATTTCTGCAAAATCTCCATGTACCCATACCCCTGGGATCTGGTCAAAGTAGGCTTGCCGATAGAGCGCTTGATCGTCATCATGCCAAAAGCCAATGGGCATAGAGGGGAATGCTTTGGTGCACACCAATTCCCCTCGCGCACCTTCAACAGGTCTGTTATGTTCATCGAAAATAGCTACGGCCATGCCAAGACCAATGGATTGAAGCTCACCAGAATAGACTGGAAGTAATGGGTTCGCTAAGGCAAAACAAGAGATAATGTCCGTGCCACCTGACATAGAAGATAGGGGTACATCGGCTTTGATGTGCAGGTAGACATATTCAAAATGATGCGGCATCAACGGGGAGCCTGTAGACAATAGTAGGCGTAGGTGTTTTAAAGGATGTGAGTCTTTGGGTGAAACGCCTTCTTTTTCCAAGGTTGCAATGAATTTGGCGGAGGTACCAAATACGGTAATGTGTTCTTTATCAATAATATCAAATAAACACATGGCATTGGGATAACTTGGCGATCCTTCATATAAGGTTAAGGTTGCGCCTAATGCAAGGGTGGATACCATCCAGTTCCACATCATCCAGCCACAAGTGGTGTAAAACAGTAAGTTGTCTTTGGGTTTGATATCACAATGTAGACCAAGCTCTTTCACGTGTTGTACTAACGTTCCCCCTGCACCATGGACAATACATTTGGGTTTTCCGGTTGTTCCAGAGGAAAATAGAATATACACAGGGTGAGCAAAAGGCATCACCGTAAACGTGAGCGCTTGATTAGGTACCAGAAAATCCTCTAAGGCTATGATTTTATCATGAGGTTTTAACGTCACGGGCGTAGGTAAATTAGGATAGATGACCAGTTGTTTTAGGCTTGGAATATGGTTGATAATGTCTGAGATTTTTTCGTTAGCGTCATGACTTTTGCCCTGATAGGTATGTCCATCACAAATAAATACAATTTTAGGCTCAATTTGTCCTAAGCGATCCACTATAGC
>JBAXQP010000426.1 GCA_037131655.1 bacterium
CATGGGCACGAGCAGTAATGGCTGTTACAGCCAGTTCTATCACTCAGACGCTATAGTGAAGGTTTATTGTTTCAGCAGACTGCGCATTTTCTGGTAATCGGGGCAATAGCGAGAGACCATCTGCCAGAAGTCAGGGCCGTGGTGTCGCACCTTGATGTGGCAGAGTTCGTGGATAATGACATAGTCGAGGCAGCCTGGCGGCATCTTGATCAGATTGAGTGCAAGGGCAATACGCTTGGTATGGTAGGAATAGCTTCCCCAGCGGGTCTTCATGGTGCGGATGGTGATTGGTGGCAACGGAATGCCTTCGCCCAGCATCATGCTGTAACATGCGACTGAACGTTCCTTCACTATCTTTATCCCCTGTTTCCTGTACCAACTATCAATCATTCTGCGGAGGTTATCTTCTGAGGGTATCTCCGGGGTAATCAGTATCATCAACCCTTCATGCAGTTGCAGTGAGCGGCGCTGCCCCTCTGTAAATTCCAGATTATAAGCCGCCCCCTGAAACATGAAAACTGCACCACGACCGTAGCTCTGCCGTTGTTGGACTGGCTTAGCATCCAACTTCCTCCAAACCTTCAATACCCATTCTGCCCTAAGCGTGACAAAAGCCCTGATCGCTTTAATCGACGTTCGCATAGGCACTCGTACCGCTACCGATTTGTCTGGGCGGACTGTGATGCCGAGCGTCCTGCGCCTTGAATGGCAGTAAGTGTATGGTATGGTTACGCCAGCACACTCGACAGAATCATGCTCGATCTCATCAGTTCTGGATACCACCTTTACCCCGCTTTATCCAGTCAATCAACAGTCCAGAGGCATCTATGAATGACATTGGGCTATTTGGTGTTCAACAAGAGCTTCATATTCTGGCAATGTAAGTCGTGCGTTACCCATGTTGTTAGTAGATCATTTTAAACAGTCAATTGATTTGGTCGAGCATCACCTGGAGCCGATTCAAAGCAGATCTGGTTCTTACTTCCATGCGATCAGAAACTTTTCCATTTTCAAGATTCTCAATATCAGTCTTAAAGATCAATGCGTCCACTTTATGCACTTTTATTGAGATTTTGAGTAAATAAATATCTAAGCACCCTAACTGATTACCGTCAACAAGGGATATTTGTGATAATTTCATGCCCATTTTGTCAGCAAGATTGGAAACATATTCTTGTATCATTATTGTCTCCCATAGATATTGAGTTTAGTCAGTTATATCCACGAGCTTTCTAATGAACAAGAGAAAAATGATGGGGATTGTCAATTTCAGAACCATTGACCCACCTGATCACCTGTTTTTTCAAGAGCATTATCCGAGCAACGTGTCTCTGGTAACACCCCCACCGTAAGAATAATGGGGGTACCCCGTCGTAATTAAAAAAGGACTTGGCCATTGTCGGCTAAGTCCTTATTGAAATTGGCGGGCGGCATGGGATTCGAACCCACGACCCCAGGCTTCGGAGGCCTGTACTCTATCCAACTGAGCTAACCGCCCGTGCGGCTTACATCACTTTAGTACTTGCAGACTTTCAGACGTACTATTTACCATGTCGGAAAAATCACCGGCCTGAGACTGCAAAAACTGGGGAAACATGAGTATAATGCTCCGATGCTGACAATGTGGAATGAAGCATGAGAAGTCTCCTGACTTCGGTGCTTATACCAGATTCCATTAGTAAAGTCGAGAAGGTATGACGCAAGAAATGATGGGTGACATTTATTGTGATACCGGCCCGTTTGTCGGCAAGTTTCACCAGAGTTTTGATACTCTGAAATGGTAAACCGGTATCGGGAGTTGCCGTGTACTATGAAGAGGAGAATCTTTGCAATTAGAATCCTTGCCTTTATTTTCGTGTCAGCTATTATTGGG
>JBAXQP010000427.1 GCA_037131655.1 bacterium
GTAAAAAAAATTCTTTGCCCATACTGCTTCGAACACATCAACCTGTTTGAAGTGCACTGGCGCTGTTCCAATGTGCAGTGCCGGCGTCCTGGCAGCAACGAAGCACCAGGGGAGGTTGATGATCTACTCGGAGCTTACTTGGCCCAATTCCGGCCAGGTGCTACCTCACCACGTCTTCCGCATACTTTCCCATCCCCCAAGCCTAGCTTCATTGAAAAGACACTTGGTATCGGTCATCTGACGCACACATCAAAATGTGACTGGTGTGGCAAACCAACGCCACGTCGTGTCTGCCCACAATGTCACAACGAACTGCCATACACCGCTGATACCGTCGAAAATCATGTCATTGCCGTTATCGGACCTCGTGAGGTGGGTAAGTCTAACTACATTGCTGTGTTGGTTGACAGGTTACAGAAGCATGTCGGCACTGCATTTAACCTTTCGCTAATGGCATTGAATGACTCCACAACAACTCGGTATCGAGATGACTTCTATACTCCACTTTTTCGAAATCACCGTGTTGTTCAGAAAACTCAGATCGCTGGCGTTATTCAAACGCCGTTGATGTTTCGATTAAATATTGCATCTAGCAATCCACTGATCAGGAATAAGGTGCTAAGTCTCATCTTCTTTGATACGGCAGGGGAGACGTTTGATAACGAATCATTAATGTATCAGACCCGTTACCTCGCGAATGCATCGGCTATTATCCTCCTCGTCGACCCTCTACAGATGGAGAAAGTCCGTGTTGATGTTGGTGCACGTGGGTGTCCACTTCCCCAGGCTTTTACCGAACCTGCGGAAGTTGTGACACGTGTGAATAACTTGTTGCGACAAGAACGAAAAATTACTGGAAGTAAGAAGATCAACATTCCATTTGCGATATCGTTCACAAAGTCAGATGTACTTCGCGATTATGGGATATTGCCTCCAGGAAACGCCGTCTACTCGCAACCTCTTCATCAAGGCCAGTTTAATAGACTGATTTGGCGACAGATCCATGACGAGGTTCAGAGTGTAATGGGGAATTGGGATGATAACAGCGTAGAGAATCTTTTACGAAATGATTGTTCCGATTACTCATATTTCTGCTTAAGCTCATTCGGAGAAGCACCTGATAGCGACCAGAGCTTGAGTACGATCTCTCCATTCAGGGTGGAAGACCCTCTTCTTTGGAGTCTGTCACGCCTTGGTTACCTTCAGGCATTTACGCCAAAGGAAGGTTCGCAGATATGATTCTTCAGCAATACTACACATCGACGAATAAGCCACTTCGAGGCAGTGCTGGCTTCGGTATTCGCGCCCAATCGGCAGGCATCGATATAAGCGTTGAGCAGATGCTCGCCGCTGCCGGTGCCTATTTCCATCCAAGCGATTTGCCGGATACGGCTATTGAGCAGATGCCGATATCGTTGAGCTACTATACTATCGGTGACGGCCTCTGGGGAATTACGCATAGTAAATATGTCGGGCAGGACTACTCTAAGACTCGGTATGGCAATTACTTTTCGCACTCTCTGCTATGTAATGAGATTGATTTACAAGGTATCGCATGGATGCCGATATCATTGTATGGTAGCCAATCATGGGTTACCGCTGAAGAGACAAGTATCCCCCATGAGCTACCAGCGCTCGCTAACTTGCCTGCTCGCCAGACGAATATGCCGGTTGATCTATCACTCTTCATCAATCAAACCCCAGAGCGAATCAAAATGCTTCGCCAGTTAATTCAAGCATATGTTGATGCACATACTTCCGCTACGGGTAGGCGAATAGTTATCTGTGATGATTATGCAAATAGCGTCAACTGGATTAAGGCGATGTCATATAGTCTACCTACAACTCTGCGAAAGGC
>JBAXQP010000428.1 GCA_037131655.1 bacterium
ATCCTTGACAGCGTGAATGTCTTCCCATGTCGCGTGAGTAAAGGTAATACTTGCCTTCACTGATTCAGTGTACTTTGCAGGAATTATCGCTTCAACAAATACTTCTGCAGGATTACTCTGTTTGAGATAGCCAATCAAGACACCGCCCAGCTCGTGCGATGTATCAGTTGCTGCGAATTCAATTATCTGTTGCCGTACTGAAGCATCCATGAAAATTCGAACGTACTGAGACTTTGATGTACTTTTGTTCTCAGGCTCACTATTCAGCACAATACCCAAATCAGTACCCGAATCTAATTCTGAACCTGGAGGGTCTACCTTTGACATTACTGAATCTCCTTATGCTCAATACAACTTGATATCAATAGCGGCCTCCTCGAAGGACATCGATTCGCGCCACTTTTCTGACAATTGACGATACGCAGTTCCGTCGGCAAATTCAAGCAATTCACCAATCCGAAATGGCATATAGGGGTGGCTCTCAAAGTTTTGTCGCTGCAACGCTAAAGGATTGAACTGGAGAGAAAGCGCTTGCTCTGCGATATACTCGTTAACATCTATCTTCTCAGCTAGGTTTCTGCTCCCAACAACCATCGCCACCAACGCTTTACAGGCCACATCTTTATCCCCGCACGCAACCAGCCCAGCCCTATCGGCCGATATCTCGGATGTTCGCATCCAGTCCATAATTGCCGTAAGTAACTCGTTTGCATTTCTATCAGAACGTGATTTCGTATCATCAAAAAACCAACGCGCCATCGTTATGTACAAAACATGCCGACAGTGAATATGGCCAATTTCATGACCCAGAACAAACGCGAGTTGCTGCGGGCTCAACTGCTCATAAAGAGCATTAGTAAGGGAGATAAAGCACTGATTTCCCGTTCCATAAGTTACTGCGTTAAGATTAGAATCGCTGACAATGTAGACATGAGGCATAGGAACACCGAAAGAGGCTGCCAACGTATACACTTGCTTATGCAATTCAGGTAACTGTCTTTCAGAGGCTCTAACTCCAGTTCCAGCTAGTTGACCACTTACCCAAGGCTCACTGATTTCGTTAATAAAGCGAGTGGCCATTTCTTTGAGACCCCTAACGCTTTCTAAACGCGTCATCATCTGCCTATCATCTGGGTAAAGATACTCTTCCGGGTTGAAAGTTGTGCGAGAACTCATATTAGATATTCACCGCCCGAGTATCCCTACGGCTAAGCGGGCCCAAAACCTGATCGCTATCGCCTGACAGTTCAAAATGCCGTCTTGTCATACCAACACGGCCAGTCACGATATCTAAAGCCGGTATACCCATCTGCTCCAGGGTTCTGTCAGCATAGGCTTCACAATTATCAAAGGAATGCATCATTCTTGGAATTCGTATCTCACCACAGGAAGGACATCGAGCTTGTGATTCCGTTAGTTTGGTTTGTACTACAAACATTGGTTCTGAGGTTTGACAGTGCAAACAGTCCAGTGCGATTACAACCTCCCTTTCAATATCTACAACAGCTTCTGTCCCCATAAGAGAACGAACATGTTCCATCAAATCGCCAACACAAAGAGTTGACGCTTTCCAATCGGTCTCTTCAATAGCCTCGAAAGTATCGTGGCTGAGGCAATCTTCCTTTCGCTGATAGCGCACAATAAAAGAGTCATGCGTCATACCATTGAAATAGAAACCTGCCCCCGAAAGTACCGGCAATTCCTTGCGATTATGGAGAAGCTTGACAGCCTCCTGACATTCGATCCCAGCAATGATTGATGAGGTAGTTGGGGTTGTAGGAACCTTCCCTTCTAACATCTGATCTCGAGTCAAAAGGCTGCAAGATTTCCTCTTTCGTAATAACTCGAAGTCCTTCTC
>JBAXQP010000429.1 GCA_037131655.1 bacterium
GCAGTGCACTTCTACAAAATGGGGATTGTAAAGGTGCGGTTAATTCTTGTCGTGAGGCGTTACGCTTGGAACCAGAAGATGCTCGAAACTACCTCGCCCTTGGAACCGCGATGTGCCAATCAGGTCAGATTGATGAAGGGATCGAATTACTTCATCAGGCTGAAAAAATGGGTGATGATAATGTATGTGGAGATGCAGCTACCAAAATTGCCTGGTTTAATAGTTTTGGTAGGCCTGAAGGACTTTGTAATGTAGGAGAATTGCATTTAAGTGGCAATGAACTTGATAAAGCACTTACTGAATTCCGTAAAGCATTGTCTATAGATCCAAACTATGCAGATGCTCATTGGGGAATTGCCCGCGTGCTCCACCAGAAGGAAGAAATTCAAGGGGCAATACATCATCTTCAAGAAACCGTCAGATTGAATCCTCAGCATGGTAGAGCTTTCTTCAGCCTTGGGGTATTATTAAGCAAGGTTGGTGATGCAGAGGGGGCGTTGAATGCCAACCGTGGTGCTGTAGCGTATTTACCTGAGGATGCAACAGCAAGGTACAGCCTTTGTTTTAGTCTCGCACAACATGGAGAAACGATCGCTGCACTTGATGAATTACGCAAGGCTATCCAACTACAACCCGACTTACCGGCTGCATCGAAGGTATGTGCGGCAATGATTGTTCTTCTTATCGAAGAAGAAAATTATATTGAGGCCGGGAGGCAGATTAACACATATAAAGATATCCCTGGCCTACTTGACCCAGATGCAGTCACAGAATTTAGACGTGAAGCCTCGCGCCGCCAAGTAGTACTTACACTCGATACTCACCATAAAGAGAAGAATTATCGCAAAGCAATACAACAGTACAGGGCAGCGATTGAAATAGATCCCGAATATTCAGAAGCTCTTTATGGCTTGGGGGACTCACTCCATGATTTGAGCAAAACCTTATCTGGTGATGAGAAAACGAAAAAGCAACTAGAAGCTATTACGGCTTTTCGAGAACTTGTAAGGATTCATCCAGATTACGCAGATGGCTATAACACTTTAGGTATCGTTCTCGAAGAATCCGGTGATATACAAAGTGCGGTAGATAATTACCGCAAGGCTACCGAATGCGATCCTAGTCTAACAATAGCTCAGGACAACTATGAGAGAGCAAAAAAGATAGCGGATTTTGCTGAAATAAAGGGCATACACCATAGAATAATGGCTCTGGTAGAAACAGGTGAACAGTCAGAAAGAGAAGAAGCTAGGCACCGTCGTGAGAAGGAAGAAGCAAAGAAGTTGGCAGAAATCGCAACGCCGACCAGTAAGTTACCAAGTGCTAACCCATCCTCCGATACTGGTGGAGGTTGCTACATCGCCACTGCCTGCTACGGAAGTTATGACCATCCAGATGTACAGGTATTACGGCGGTTCCGAGACCAGGTTTTGATGCCGACAAAAATGGGACGCATGTTCACATCTACCTATTATAAACTTTCACCGGCTATTGCGATCCATCTCGGTAAAATTAAATGGCTGTCTTGTGCCATTCGCAGGTGGTTTTTGGAACCGCTAGTGCGAAAACTACGGTGATGCGCGAAATACCCATAACCCCGTTCTCATGGGCGTCCCATCCATGAGGTCGTAACGAATCGTGGCATGGGCGTCCCGCCCATGCCACAGGGATTACTCTTCCTTCAACACCGATTGAAAAGTGGCGGTGCTCAGGTAGCGGTCGCCGCTGTCGGGGAAGAGGGTTACTATTAGTTTGTTGGCGTTCTCCGGTCGTTTTGCCACTTCCACGGCGGCCCAGGCCGCGCCGCCGCTGGATATGCCGACGAAGAGGCCTTCTTCGCGCGCCAGGCGCAGGG
>JBAXQP010000430.1 GCA_037131655.1 bacterium
TCCATGTTACGGCAGGCAATTACCCGGATTTGGAAGGCGCACGGGTCGTCATCATTACAGCCGGTGTCGGGCAGAAACCGGGTGAGACACGCTTACAACTCTTAGGTCGCAATGCTGCGGTTTTTAAACAAGTTATTCCCAATGTCCTGCGCCATGCACCCGATGCTATCCTGGTGATTGCCAGCAATCCAGTCGATATCATGACCCATCTTACTGCAACCTATGCGAAGGAATTTGGAGTTCCCAGCAGCCATGTCATCGGTTCTGGTACTATGCTGGATACAGCCCGTTTTCGGTCATTGATAGGGCGCGCCCTCGATATCGACTCACGCCATGTTCATGCCTACGTAGTCGGTGAACACGGCGATTCGGAAGTGCTTGGCTGGTCAGCAGTCAGTATCGGTGGTATCCCGCTGGAGGAATTTTGCACTCGCCACTGTGCAGACATGTGCGCCATTGACCGCCACCTCATTGATGAGCGTGTTCGCCGGGCTGCTTACCGGATTATTGAAGGGAAGGGAGCTACCTATTATGGCGTTGGGAGTGCCCTGGCACGCATCGTACGCGTCATTCTACAGGACGAACGTTCCATTCTCACAGTTTGCACGCCAATGCCTGATCTCGAAGGCTTCAAGGATGTAACTGTATCGGTACCCCATCTGCTTGGTGGGGATGGTATTTTAGATACATTCCTTCCCGTTCTGGACGAACAAGAGACGAGCGCTTTTCATAATTCCGTCAAACTCATCCAGAATATTATTCGTGATATGGAAAAAGAAGGCATTTTGTGATTAAAAACATATCGATTGAAAAAGTAAACCATAGCCAATGACAACTTCTCCCGATTTTGCCAATAAACGCTGGGTTGTAAAACCGCGTATTAACCAAGAGCAAAGTGAAGCTTTACATGAATATGATCCTATTCTACGCCAGCTTCTGGTTAACCGCGGTTACAAATCAACCGAAGAAGCCCGCCATTATCTGGAGGCACGCCCACCCCTAAACAGCGATCCATTCCAGATGTTGGGAATGGGAAAGGCGGTCGAGCGTATTCTACATGCCATTACGAATAATGAAAAGATGGCGGTGTATGGAGATTATGATGTTGATGGCGTTACGGCAACTACATTGCTCACTATTGCCATTCAAGCGATGGGGGGCGATATTAAGCCGTATATACCCAATCGTTTTGAAGAGGGCTACGGGCTTAATAAGAGTGCCCTGGAAGAACTGAAAGATGGCGGAATGTCTCTGGTGATCACGGTCGATAACGGCATCCGTTCTTTGCAAGAAGTCGCTTTTGCACGGCAGATCGGGCTAGACTTAATCATCACTGACCACCACCAACCCAAAGATGAAATGCCGGATGCACTGGCTGTCATTGATCCGAAGCAGCCTTTCGATCCTTACCCCGATAAAAATCTCTCCGGGGTTGGCTTGGCTTATAAATTAGTGGAAGCCCTCTCTACAAAACGAGCAGGGGTTGTGTTGGAAAGTTATCTTGACCTGGTTGCCCTGGGCACTGTGGCTGACGTCGTCCCTTTGACAGGGGAGAACCGTTACCTGGTGCGGCGCGGGTTGGAACACCTGAGAACGCCCAACCGTCAAGGAGTTCTTTCCCTGATGGGAGTAGCCGGGCTCATAGATGAAAGAAGCTTGAGACCGAAACGAATATCAACCATGCATATCGGTTATATGTTGGCGCCGCGCATCAATGCAGCCGGCAGATTGGAATCTGCACTGGATGCCTTGAATTTATTGATGACCGATGACTTTATGGAAGCTGGCAGACTGGCGCAGCAACTCAATCTTCAGAACAAGCAACGCCAGGAGCTGACTAAAACGA
>JBAXQP010000431.1 GCA_037131655.1 bacterium
CACAAGGCTATCGCCCGTTTGATCGAGGGTAGGGGCGGGATTCGGATCAATTCTTCTCCAGTCGGATATTTGCGGTTTGCCGGGTTTGCCACGTCTTTTTGAAAGGGTGTGCCCGTTCTGGTCTTCCCTCTGGATATCGATTTTCGACTTGGGCGAATAAACAGCCGTCTGAAGTGCCCCAGCCCATTTGACACCGTGTGCGGTGCTGGCATTACGATTCAGCTTTAGATATCCGAGAATAATCAGACTGCCAAGCTCCGTTAAGTAGTCGTTGCATTCCCGCCTAGCCTTTCCTGCATCGAAGACGCGGCGCGGAATAACGTAGGTTACGGGTTCGCTGTTTGCTTGCACATTCGGAACCGGTTGTTTTCTGTGCATAGTTATTTCGGGTTGAATGGATGTCTGAAATTCACTCTACCATATTTGCCAAGTGTCAAAACGCTAGCCGCCTGAGAGTAGGCCATAGGCAATTTATTTGCCCCCCTAAAAACCGTAGAGAGTCGCTGTAACCGTTGCACGGTAAAGGATTAACCGTTTCTCTCCACAGGCTTCGTATTCGATATTGAATGCCAGAAAGTCTTGCTACACAAGGCTTTGAACCTTTCAACTGCGACTGGAGCTGGAACTACCCCCCCCTCCAGCGAGGGTTGTGGGGGGCTTGGCGGTAGTTCCTTTAGAAATTAATGATAATTTCATAAGTCATAAATATAATTGCTCACTAAAAATATCCGTGGATAGCACCTAAATTTATGTCGTCAAAGGCGTTTTGCCTTTGGTGGCAAGTGAAGAAGCTTGCGATTGAGTGATATCGATATGGGAAAAATTATGGCTAAAAAAAGATCGAAATACGTCGTTCTCCCGAACAAAAGTTGTATTCGCCCTTACGCTTATTCTGGCGCGATGGTTGTGGATGAGGGGGTTTCATTAATTACTTCTGCCGGTGTGAAACTGATCACCATTGAGGGATTCGGTGTTGAGAACAAGGAGCATGTCGCTGCTTTGCTACGCGAATGTGGCGATGCGGGTAACGACTTTATTCAACCTAATTGGGATTTTCTGAACGCTGACGATGGCGAGATTGAGGAGGGAAACCAGTAAGAGCTTGAAAAACATCAACCCGCCGACCGTTTTAGCAACTTTGGTCGGCGGGTTGATGATCCGCTCTTAAGGTAGAAATTATGAATAATCTACAATTGGGCAATGGCATTGAAATGATCCTCGGTCTGGTAGATGCGCCTTGTTGCCATCCGAATACGCTGGAGGCGCTGGGTGATGATGAGCTAGATACGATCATCGTCAAAATGCACGAAGCCAAGGAAACGCAATTATGGGAGAGTGCTGACCCGTCGCGGCTAGCCGGTGTCGGGCAAGTTTTATACGTTGGCTTCGATAGCGAGTGGAAGGAGTGCCGTGGTGATAGCGGCCAGATGCTCAACGTCCTGAGCTACCAATTTTACGTAGTGGGTGTCGGTGGCGAGATGAGTTTTGTATTTTTTCCGAAATCAGGGTTGATTGACGATCGTCTTGCACTACGGGTAATGCTGAGTGAGCTTCTGTGGGAAGCGCTAAAGCACGGCGTTATCCTCGACTATCCTGCCCATCTGGTATTGGTTGGCTTCTTCCTGCGCGCCGATCTGGCGATGCTGGCCGACCTTATCACGTTCAAGCATCAGTTAAACAACATCGGGGGGAAGATCGCTACCGCCTTTAAAGCCGTCGATATGGAGTTGGGGTGCGCCCGCCAAGAATTTAACCACCTAGATAGCGGGAGAATGATTACCTGTAGTGGGAAGGGACTTGACGCCTACCAGGTCAAGTTGAGTTTCTATGACATAGCAAAACAT
>JBAXQP010000432.1 GCA_037131655.1 bacterium
GCCCTCTTTCCGCGCCTAGTAGCAGTTGCCCTCCCACATCGACATGACTGCTTCCTTTAGGAACCTCAGATGAACAAGAGAGAGAAAAGGGATAGCAGCGCAACAACTTAACCTCGCTTGCCCCATCGGAACTTCGCTCAAAGTTCTGCAGGAAAAGCCCTCCCGAAAGGTATGCGGTAACAATTCGTCGATCCCCATCCTTGGAGCTGAATGAGGTTATGAGATGCTTCTCTCCCGTAAATCCGCACCCGATTACAATCGCATCATCAGGCGCCCTGACCCCATCAAAACCTCGGAGCTTGATTTGAGTAAACTCATTGCTTCTGTTTTTGAAAACACCGGACACTGTATCCGATAATTCAGTCCATGCAGGAGAACTCATCTCACCCGATAACGCCGGGAATCTAGGCTTGACGTCATTCATGCTACCCGCAACAAGATATGTACCACCGAAGAATACATCTGAGCCAACCTGCGTTATTGCCTTGGGAGGCGGCTTTGTCGCACACCCTGCAAGGACGGCGGCAATAACTCCACATAGGGCCACCCGGCAGAAAAGCCTCTTATAAAATGTCACACGAATCCAGTAACCATTTCTCTCATTCATGATTTCCTTGCCACATGGCGGCCAGCATATTTCTCAGCAATTTGTTAAGACTAATGCGTGCGACATAATTAGTCAATCAGGGGTAAATACTGATTTGCTATCAGGGTTTGACTGATGACTAGCGTAAGGACTTCTTGTGATATAAAACGGCATCTGGCCGGGCTCGTTATGGTCGCCACGCCCCTTGAGGGTTGTATAACTGTGGCCGATATACCATTCCCCATATAACGCTTTCTCAGCCTTTGCTTGTTGCGCATGGACTTGGGGACACTCAAAATCCGAATGACTCCCGCCCACATTCATGCCCAGCCGCTTCTTTGCGCCAAAACACCTATTTCTCGTGGTTCTTTGAGGCGCTATACGAACACCCTGAGCCGTTGTATTTGGATCCGCACCAGACGCACTTGCCGGCTCCGTGACCGTGGCGATGATTGCGATTCGGGCTATAGGAACAACCACTCCCATAGTAACTTGATCCGCAGAATTCGCACTTCTTCTCATCGCCAACGTGCTCATGGTTGCGGTTCGGACTGTAGGAACATCCGCTCCCGTAGTTGCTCGAACTGCAATAACGGCAGTTACTCCCCTCTGCGGCCAGTGCGACCACTGCTATCATCAATAGACTACAGACAATTCCTGCTTTTGCTTGACGATTCACAGTATCCCCTCCCTATGCTATTTCTGACGAAGCATAGCCTAATCCCTCGCATCGCGCTTCGTTTTTAATCCAAGCCTCCGTCAATCGCCGTGGGCTTCTCCAAACGCCTGCATAGCAGCATTCCTGTCGCGATACCGATACAGTCCATCATGATATCGGCCCGCTCGAACATGCGATGCGCGTCGGGACTCAGAAGCTGAACATATTCGGTGCCAGCACCATAGACGCCCAGCTCCAGAACAAGCACCCTCTCCATCCGGTAGCCGCAGTAGTGTCCAAGCCAGCGATAGGAAGGCAGAAAATCAGGATCGGGATCCGGTGAGGGGAATACCTTTCCGTACTCGACATGTTTCAGGTGGCGGCAGTGGTAATACACGTTCCCCTTTTGTCCCAAGAGTCAATCTAGCGTCCATGTCCTTCTACAGCTAAACCGGCAGACGGTCAACCCGGTGTGCCGTTGACTCCGATGATGCCGGTTCACGGGAGAAGTTATGACAACTATGAATGATGCGATTTCACCCCTCTTTCAAACCCTGCAAAAAAGCGACTTACTTCACTTCATATTCGATAATCA
>JBAXQP010000433.1 GCA_037131655.1 bacterium
AACGAAGAAGAGTGGAAGATTATTTTGGAATCACAAAAAATTCTTCATTTGCCTGAACTTAAAGTCACCGCGACTTGTGTTCGAGTGCCTGTTTTGAGAGCGCATTCGGAGAGTATTAACATCGAATTCGAGCGGCGGCCTACTCGTGAGCAAGCTCGCGAAGCATTAGAGGCATTTCCTGGTGTCTGTATCGTTGATGACCGAGAACTAAACTACTTCCCGATGCCGATTGATGCATCCGGTAAAGAAGATGTTTTAGTTGGACGGCTTCGATACGATGCAAGTAACGACAACGCAATCGATTTGTTCGTCTCCGGCGACCAACTGCTAAAAGGCGCCGCCCTAAATGCAGTTCAAATCGCTGAGAAGATGATTGAAAGAAATTTAATCTAGTGCTTACGCACGACGTAATAAGAGAAGGGAATTGAAATATGGAATGGGGAAGACTGCTGACTGCGACGGTTACGCCGTTTGACAAAGAAGGAAATATTGATTTCAGTCAGGTGAGTAAACTTGCTAATTATCTGCTCGATAATGGCAGCGAGGGTATCGTTGTTTCAGGGACAACAGGAGAGTCACCGACACTTAGCAGCGATGAAAAGCTGAAGCTATTTGCGGCTGTAAAAGAAACAGTTGGCGGGCGAGGCGCTGTTTTGGCTGCTACTGGCGGCAATAGCACGCAGCAATCGGTTGAACTCACGAAAAAAACTGCGGGTTTGGGGCTTGACGGCATCATGCTCGTCTCACCTTATTATAATAAACCCTCTCAAGAAGGTCTATATCAGCACTTTGCGACGATTGCCGAGAGTACCGACCTTCCTATTTTGATTTACAATATTCCCGGGCGTACGGGTATCAATATCGAGCTTTCAACCCTGCTTAGATTATCAAAAGTAGCCAATATAAAGGCTGTTAAGGAAGCTAGCGGCAACATGAGTCAGATTGCTGATACTATAGCGCAAGTCCCTGAGGGCTTTAAAGTTTATAGTGGTGACGATCTGTTGGCATTACCTGTTTTATGTATGGGTGGTTATGGTTTGATTAGCGTAACGGCTCATATCGTTGGGAATGATCTGTCGCGCATGTTCAAGGCATACCTCTCTGGTGATGTTGCTTTAGCCGCGTCGCTTCATAATAAGATGGTCCCGATTGTAAAAGCTATGTTCTCAGTAACCAACCCAACCCCAGTTAAGTATGCGCTTAATCGAATGGGACACGAGGTAGGCGGCACTCGGCTTCCGCTTGTTGAGCTTAACGACAAAGAATGTGAAGATGTAGACGCTGCACTCGTAAACTATGGTTTGATCCATTAGCCTGAGGTAAGAAGTTCAAGGAGCCTGTTGAATGAAAATTAAACGGTTGTTGGGGTTATGGGTATTATTGACCCTCTTCAGTGCGCTTATAAGCGCTGCCTCTCTGCCGAATGATGTTTTCCCGCTTGGTAAGGTCATGCCTGGAATGAAAGGTTATGGCCTTACTGTGTTTAAGGGGACGAAAATAGAGCGTTTTAATGTGACGGTGTTGGGAGTGCTCCCTAACCAAAATAATGGGCGCTCGCTGATACTGATCAAAATGAGCGGTGGTCCCATCACTCAGAGGCAAGCAAATATTATCGGTGGGATGAGTGGCAGCCCTGTCTTTCTTAATGGCAAGATAGTGGGCGCAGTTGCATACGGGTTTGGTTTTCCAAAAGAACCGCAAGCATTGGTGACCCCGCTTCAAGATATGATCGAGGCGCTCGATCCGATGTTGCCGAACACACCCTCCTTCGCTTTAGCTCCAAGCGGCCAACTAACCCAGCCTGTCACAGTTAATGGGAAATATTACACGA
>JBAXQP010000434.1 GCA_037131655.1 bacterium
GCGTGGGCGAGCTTCGTTGACGGTTAAGGTGCGTCCGCCAAAGTCTTTGTTGTTTGTGGCTTCAATAGCTGCCTCTACGTTTTCTGCAGGGACGTCCACGAATCCAAAGCCTCGTCCTTCGACGATGCGTACTTCAGTAACTGGGCCATAAGGCGCAAAGAAATCGCTGAGCACTTGCTCAGTCACGCTGTAGGGCAAATTGCCTACATAAAGGGATTTGGTTGCCAAGATATTCCTCTTTTCGGGGTTTTACCCCGTGGTCTAAGATATGCAGTCTGGCCTAAGGCTTCACTACACGGAACCGCTGGATCCCGAGTACAGGATTGTCCGTTATACAGAAGACACACAAACCGGAAAGCAGTGGAGACATTATACCACAATATTCGCATTATGTCCCGTTCGATTATCGGGCGTATCCTTTAAGGCTTGCATGGCAATACTTATTTAAACAAAGAATTGATGCTATTACCCCCTGATTCAGGGCATAATATTTAGAAAATAATATTTTTAAACAGGTGTGCGAATTATTTGAAAGTTAGTCGAGCCAATGATATGATTTATTAATACTAGGCGCTTGGCTGATATTCACATAATATTTGATGGAGTAGTTGCTGTGAAAAGTGTCGCGATAGGCTTAATCGGTTGTGGAGCAATTGGCTGGGAACATCTTCAGAATGCTGTCGTCTCCAAGCGGGTCAACGTGGTCGCGCTTGCAGATCTTCGCCCAGAACAAGTCCAAAAATATTCAAAAGAATTTCATGTTGAAACGACCTATCCCAACGATATTGAATTGCTTGCAGACCCCAAAGTCGAAGCAGTGATTTTAGCGGTACCCACCGGAGTTCGCGCTGAGATAGCGCTTCGAGCATTTGCGGCGGGGAAGCATGTGCTGATCGAAAAGCCGGTAGCAATGAATGCCGCCGAATTAGAGCAGATGATCGCTGCAAGAGGGAATCTCGTTTCAGCTTGCTGCTCCTCTCGATTTCGCCATCTCGAATCTGCCAATCTCATCACCTCACTAATCGCCGAAGGAGAACTCGGCGAACTGCGAACGGTTTACTGCCGTGTTATCCAATCAGCAGGTCAAGCGCCACAAGGAATTCCAGCCTTATGGCGATTGAGTAAGAAACTGAACGGCGGCGGCATCCTCGTTAATTGGGGGTGTTACGACCTCGATTATCTCCTTGGCATCACCGGCTGGAACCTCAAGCCAAAACAGGTTTTAGCGCAAACTTGGACTCTTCCGCAAGGAATGGAAAACTATGCTGCCCCCGATTCGGATGGTGAAACGCATGTAGTGGCGGCCATTCGATGCGAAGATGGCTGCATGATCCAATACGAACGTGCCGAGGTAGCCGGCGCGAGTTCCGAGCAGGCTTGGCAGCTTATAGGTACGAAAGGCTCGCTTCACCTAACCATTCTTCCAGGGAATCGTTCGATCACTATGGATTTCATCAAACCCGGTGAGGGTGTTTTTTCGAAAACCATCTGGGATGAACAAGAGTTTTGGTCAACCGCTCATGGCGGAGTATTAGAAGATTTCGCCCAAGCCATCCAAGAAGGCATTGAACCAAAAACCACCTTAGAACATGCCCTAATAATGCAAAATCTTGTCGACGCCATCTACAAATCATCAGACTTGGGAGAAGCTGTTACGATAGATTGAAAACTCGATACTTCAGTAGCATAGAGTTAGCGCCGCTGCCGAAACCCTTTTAAGGCTTGCTCCCTCCTCCGCCCGGAGACAGGAGAGGGTTCCGGAATCTTGCTTCTTGCTTCTTGCTCTCCCCCTAACACCCATCACCTATCACCTTTTCC
>JBAXQP010000435.1 GCA_037131655.1 bacterium
CTAGCCCTCTTAAAGCCACCTGGTCTTTGGGGTCAGTTTGGGGTTGATATCGCTTGTGGCGAAGGGCAACCATTAGGCGCCCCCATGGCCTCTGGTGGACCTTACTTTGGTTTTTTTAGTACGCGTTTAGAATATGTTCGCCAGTTGCCAGGTAGACTTATTGGACAAACGGTTGATAAAGAAGGTAAAACAGGGTTTGCCCTGACATTACAAGCGCGAGAGCAACATATCCGTCGCGGCAAGGCCACCTCTAACATTTGTACCAATCAAGGCTTGCTCGTTACTGCTGCAACCATTTACATGAGTTTATTAGGGCCTGAAGGACTGTTGCAAGTAGCCCAACATTGTCATCACAATACCCATCAATTAGTCGAGGCATTATGCCAAATTGAGGGCGTAGAATTGGTCTTCTCTGCACCGTATTTTCATGAGGCACTATTGCGTTTCAAACACCCTGTGAAAAAAATACTAGAAGTACTCCATCAAAATGGTATTTCCGGTGGTTACCCTGTTGACGAACATTATCCAAACTTGCACAATACAATTCTGGTATGTGCGACTGAAAAACGCAGCGAAGCAGATATTCATCACTATGCATCCACGCTGCGATTGTTTCTAAATAGCCAAGGAAAGCCATGATAATTGTGCACTTAACCTACATTGCACCTATTGCTGAGGTCGATAAATATCTACAAGCTCATCGTGAGTTTTTGGACTATTACTACAAGCAAGGATTATTATTAGCCTCGGGGCCCACCAAACCTCGCACAGGTGGCATTATCATCGCCCTAACGCAGGACAAAGCGCAGTTAGAAACCATTTTCAAAGAAGACCCCTATTATTTAGCAGAGATTGCAACCTACGAATTCATCGAGTTCACCCCTGTCAAACATCGCGATGAAATCAAAACCTTGATCACTTCCTCCGAGGGCCAAGTATGGTGATTTTTGAACAATCAAAACCTCACCGACAAGCAAGCGCTCAAGGTCCAGGACCTATACAGAGCCATTACCACGTTCCAAAAGCCTTTATACGCACCACTCCCCCAAGATTACCCACTTGTTCAGAGCTACAAGTCGTTAGACACTATACCCGCCTATCACAAAAAAATTATTCTATTGATACGCATTTTTATCCTTTGGGTTCTTGTACCATGAAATACAATCCTCGCGGTGTTCATAAGGCCGCATCCTTATCAGGATTTACCCAACGCCATCCTTTAACCCCAAGCCCATACAGTCAGGGCACCTTACAAGCCCTATTCGAACTACAGGAGTATCTCAAGGAAATCACTGGTATGACGGGCGTATCCCTCACACCGATGGCGGGCTCACAAGGCGAATTTGCAGGCGTGGCCATGATCAAAGCCTATCACCATTCCAGAGGTGATAGGCTTCGCGACGAAATACTGATTCCTGATGCAGCCCATGGCACTAACCCTGCGTCAGCCATTATCTGTGGTTATAAAGTCGTTAATTTAGCAACCCTTCCAGACGGTGATCTTGATTTAGAAGATCTTCAAAGCAAAGTGGGACCTAAAACAGCCGGCATCATGCTCACAAATCCCTCAACACTGGGATTGTTTATGCGTCAAATCAAAGAAACTGCTGACATTATTCATCAAGCTGGCGGCCTGCTTTATTATGATGGAGCAAACCTAAACGCCATCATCGGCAAAGTCAGACCCGGTGATATGGGATTTGACGTCATGCATTTGAATTTACATAAAACATTTGCAACCCCTCATGGTGGCGGTGGGCCGGGCTCAGGTCCCGTAGCCGTTGGCCCACGACTTGAGCCTTTTTTACCCATGCCC
>JBAXQP010000436.1 GCA_037131655.1 bacterium
ATATGACATATTGTACTATGGCAACCAACTGCCGCAGCATCCTAAGTTGAACGTGGTCCAGGGCGACATCCGGGACACTGCCAAGTTCGCAGCGACAGTCAACGGGCACGACGCCGGACGCTTCCCCAGGTGTCCCAGGTACGCATAGCTGCCCACTAAATGTTGATTGCCTCATCTGAACCCTAGGTGGTATTCCTAGGGTATGAGCCGTTCTCGATCGCTTCCTCAGCTTCAGCAAGAATTTGCGGACGAAACTGCCTGTGCCGAATTCATCATGCGATTTCGGTGGCCTGATGGGTTCGTTTGCCCGGCTTGCAAGAGCACCCGGTCCGGCCGCCTGCGTTCGCGCGCTTACGCATTTGAATGCCTCGACTGCGGGCGCCAGACATCGGTAACCGCCGGAACGATTTTGCATCGAACTAAATTGCCACTCACGTTTTGGTTTTGGACCGCGCACTTGATTGCCACGCATTCCAATGGGATTTCGGCGCTCCAACTGGCGAACCAAATCGGGGTGAAAGAGGACACCGCATGGCTACTTTTACACAAGTTCCGTGCTGCGATGGCCGACCGGGAAAAGCAGCCTCTCTGCGGATTAGTCGAAGTAGATCAAACAGAAATACCATTTAGAACTAACGATGACCCAAATTCGCCCGCAGACGGCAAGATTATTATCATAGGTGCCGTCGAATTGGTAAATAGAAAGACCGGCGAATCTCCTCCAACAGACTTCAATAAGCCCTATCTCAACACTAGGCCACGCCGTGTTCGCTTAGCGATGATCCCAGATGAAACACAGAACTCGATCCATGCCTTTGTAAGAGCGAACATTGCTCCTGGCTCAACCCTGCTCACCGACGGTCATAGCTCCTACCTCGGCTTGAATGACGGTGACGCTGGCGAACGCTACGTCCTTGATCAAAGGGTCGTCGGTAACATGGCCGCCCACGTGGTCCTGCGCTGGACCCATCGCGTGTTCGCCCTCATGAAGCGCTGGGCGATGGGCACTTTCCATGGGTTTCGATCTCGGCACATAGATAAGTATCTGGCTGAATATGCATTCCGTTTTAACCGACGCTTTTGGCGGCGCGTTTCCTTCGACCGCATTCTTGGTTTGGCAATGGGGCATGCCCCTCACGGCTACGCAGAAATAGTCGGCAGAAAGCCTCGGTCAAAACGCCTCAATCCTCCCAAACGTGTAAGTACGCGAAAGCGCAAAACAGATAACGGAATGCGACAAGATGGTACTAAAATGCTCGCTATTCAAGAGAAACCAACGGAGGCGACCAAAAGCCCCTAATTACAATATGTAGTAGGTCGGCACGCCTTCCTGGGACACCTGGGGAAGCGACATCCTTTGTACCTGAAGCCAAGTGGGGTGTTAAAGTAGTTGTGATCCAAACCGTATTTTGCCATGAACCTATCAGCAAATTCATTTGGGAGGTCGTCTCCACCTTTATCGTTATACAGTGGAGAGAAATGTATCTTCCAGTCTTCGCCAACCGACAAGCCCATGATAACATTATGCCACATAAGATGATGAGGCATACACTCATCAAAAAGTGTATATACAGGGTTAAGAGCAACTGATCGATATATATTATAGCAAGATATAACCAGCAACACAACAAAAACTGTTGGTGCAAATATTGCGCGAATAACAGAAGAAAAAGGCGCCCCGTGCCAGCCACGTCTAAGTTCCACGAAGGTCAGAAAGATTACAACCATCAGGATCGGAATCACCGCCCAAGCTGTTGAAGACCTGATTGATAATGCAAACATAAGAATAGTCATTTGCAACACGTCGGCAATAAC
>JBAXQP010000437.1 GCA_037131655.1 bacterium
GCAGGGGGTTTAAGCCCCCTATATGCTCTAAGTACGTCACGCTGAGCGTAGTTGAAGGGTTTTCCGGAAGGTAATCGAATCTAATCTGAACTGCCCTTCGATATACTTATGGTTTTATGAGTTCGATTAAACTCTTATATCTATTATTTGGCCTTTGCCGCTTATCATTTTTAATAGCTGGGTTGCGGCTTGCTCTTGAGTATCAAGAGTCTTCTTTAATACATTTCCAGTGGTCTGCGTTTTGATATCGCCTGCCTTTAACATCGATTTCAGAGCTTCTATTGCGTTATCATTACTAATCCGAACGTCCATCAAATCTCCTAATTAAACTCAAAAAGTGGTTTTGATTTGGCTATAGTGTCAACCATTTTGTCAGCTACGAACTCTAGGTCTGATTCAGATAATCCCAGATGCTCCATCGCCGAAGATGAGAACGGGTAGTGCAGGCCATCTCCGCCAATACCAATACCTATGCTTAAAGCAACCGCATCAGCGATATGGGTGATTTGGGTTAGACTCGATGTGGAATCTACGCGGTCCGGACAGTGATGGTTAGTCACGGCTTTAACAAGCGATTCAGGTAGGTTCCATTGACTAGCAAGATGCCCTCCTACGTCGGCATGAGTGAAACCAAAGCTGTTGTACTCAGAGTCATTGAAGGGGATATTTTCTTCCCGAACTTTCTTTAGCATCTCGGGAAGCATGTCCTTCATCCACATGCTCATAACTACTTTGCCAATATCATGAAGTAGCCCCGCTGTAAATGCTTCATCAGGGGAAACGCTTCGAGTTTGTTTTGCGATGATCTCTGCGCCTATCGCGACAGTAAAAGAGTGCCGCCAGAGCATCGCCGGGGCTAAATCGTAACCTGACAATTCTTTTGCTAGCCAAGGGAAGGTAGAAGCCAGTAGCGCCATGTGACGAATCGTTCGGGTTCCTAAAAGCATAACCGCATCATTGAGAGTGCTTACCTCATGTGGTAAGCCATAATAGGCGGAATTCGCTAATCGTAAAATTCTTGCAGCCAGTCCTTGATCGTTCGCGAGTGCGCGAGCAATCGTTAAATTCGGTATGTCTTCATCGTTGGCAAGCCGAACGACTCTTAGCGCTGCTTCAGGCATGGTCGGCAGGTCTTGAGTTTTAGAAACAAAGTCCTTGATTGAAACTATTCCGGATGTCATCAACTTACTCCTGACTTAACAGCAGACTCTCCTAATTCACAAAGAACGCGTTCAACAGTTTTGGATGAATTAACAACCACTTTGCCGGTATCGCTATAAATGGCAATCGTGCGGCCATCGCTTCCACCCACATCGACTGCGACCACCTCGATGTCGTAAGCCTTAAGGCAATTGTTAAGGGCTTCAACATTTCGAGTACCAATGTCATAAAGAGATGCAAGCGAGTTGCTCAGTATCATTTTTGAACCACCAGCGAGAGCGACTTTAAGCTTCAAAGGGTCTGCTCCTTCTTGCTGCATCGCTTCCATTAAAGCTGGAATGGCTGTGTTGGCGTATTTGGCCGGTTTATTGGTGGTGCGATTGGTTGAGCATTCAGGCAGTATAACGTAAGCCATGCCCGCTACTCGCGCAAAAGGATCGTAAGCACAGACTGCTACGCTCGATCCTAAGCCGGTACAAATCAAGCTGCGAGTGCCTATGGTGGCTGCGATCTCTGCAATTCCTACAACAATTGGTTCAAATGCCATTACTTTAAGAAATTCCTTCCCTATTAATTCTCGGCTAGAATTGACAAGGTTTATAGGTTCATTGTGATGGGCACTTGCGAATGTGTAGCCTTTAATAGGAGACG
>JBAXQP010000438.1 GCA_037131655.1 bacterium
CACAGTTAGCGTTAGCCGAAGAATTGATGTCTCATAAGGGCGCCCCTAAGGAATACAACCAACATTATGAACCTAGAATTACAACACGTCTCGCATGCCTTCCGAACCGATTCAGGTCACCTCGTTGAGAAAGCACGCGCAGCCTATAAGCATGGAAGGGTCAGAATGAGAACAGGCTTTCAGGCTAAAATTGTAGTTGACCTTTTCATGGCGATCGAGTGCGCGCTGAAGTCAATGATGTGCACAAATGCCCCCTCCCAGGATGTTGAAACGGTGCTTAGCGCGATCTTCAAGTATGGCCATGACCTCAAACGGCTTCTCAAGGCAGGAAAGCCTAAATCACTACAATCAGAGGAAATAGAGTTGCTCAACGAGCTAAACAACAAAGGCGTCAGTCTCAGGTACGACCTCGACCTCTATTCGATTGTATCTTCAGACTTGCTCTGTAGCGATGACGTGATCTTTAAGATTGACCCAGAGTACGTCGAAAGACTTATGGAACTTGCCAAGCGAGTGTCCGATGAAGCACAGTCAGCGCATAAGAATGCGTTTTCAGAACCATCACGACTTCTGTCTCGCAAACAATTGGAACACGAAGTTCGTTACCTGCGATCATTACTGACGCGTGTGCGCAGCAAGAATTGCAGACGCTCCTAACAGACTATTCCAGCGATGCTAAGACACATAAAATCGGCAGTGATAGCTGTTCACGACTGGGCACGGCCTTGGTGTGCGACGTGCAATAGGCACGCACTTCGCCACAACCACTGCTCGCTGTGCTTGGCAACCACGGCCAACAATCGCCGCCACGACCTCCTAAAAAATCTAGATCTCTATGATATTTCCGATCAGCAGGTATTGGATGCGAAATGGGTCTGTGACCAGTGCTTCATGAAGCAAGAACGTGCCAAATGCGGCAAGACAGGTCTAGTATTCTTCGGCAAAGATAACCGGATAGACGCATACTTGAAATCCGAGATGCGCAACAATCTTTCACCATACCATCCAGACTCGAATTTGCGGGGTCCGCTATCGCCAGAGGGATATCTTTTAATTGAGGTCGAGCACGAGGAAGTTCAAGAACAAATCGCGAATTGGGCGGGAGGAACAAGAGAGGAGACGCTGCGCGGATTCCGAATCATCAAGCAGATCGGTGTTGTCAGATCCGATACGGAATGCGGCGATCCAGCAGAAGTCGAACATTACCTAATGTGGCATGCCGCGCAAGTTGGAGGAAATGCATTTATTAAGTTTTTCTGGGACAAGCGCATTGCCCACCATGACGAAAGATATATTGCGGGGTATGGGAAAAAAGGAAATCCATATTACCGAACGCGACACTATACCACCCAGCATTTCACGGGTCATGCCGTTGCAGTGCTAGCTGAACCTTTGGAGCCCCGGCAACGCATGAAAGCGCCGCACTCATCGAAGCCATAGTATCACTGAAATATATCGGCTAACAATACATCGCACCGAATGACCGCCAATCCCCACACCGCCAATCCAACCACAGCTCTGCCGCCGGTCATCGGTGGATATGAGCGTTAGCCCACGAATGAAGAGCAAGAAACTCGCATATGAACGATAGCCAGATGGAATCATACCCAATCAACGAGAAACACCAATGGACAGCAGATGGACCAAACATCATGTCGGACCAAAAGCTTGAAGAAATTGAGCACCTTCTCAACATGCATGGTGGTTCAATTATCGTAGAACATCGCGTGTACTGTGGCGGCGGGGGTTGTTACAAGATGGTCTTCGATGACATTGAGGAATTCACCGCATATCTGGAA
>JBAXQP010000439.1 GCA_037131655.1 bacterium
GAATTAACCGAAGGTAAAGGGGAACCTGGCGAGGTTTTAGATGTCCATGAAGGGATAACGGTTGCCTGTAAGGGTTGCGCTTTGCGATTATTGGAAGTTCAACCTGAGGGCAAACCCCGGATGCCCGCTTCTTCCTTCACTAATGGCCATCGAGTTAAACAAGGCCAAAGATTTGGAAGTTAACTGAAATGAACAACATTCAAGGATGGATTTTACCAATTCTCTTCGGAGGAGCACTCCTTTTCGCAGTCCCTTATCTCGTCTCCCCTCTTATCAAGCGATCTGGTTTAATGCGCGCTAATTTTAAAGGCGATATTATCCCCACCGCCTTTGGTCTTATCCCGCTTATTATCTGCGTCGGGTTAATCCTGCTTGATATTCTATTTGTGGGTCCAAGATTGTATGGAACCTATTTTCACAGCCTTAACGCCTTTTTGTTTATCGTAATTATATTCGGCTGGCTGGGTTTTGTTGATGACTTATATGGCTCTCATGACGCGCGAGGTTTGAAAGGGCACTTAAAGGCTTTTTTCAATGGACAAGTCACTTCTGGGTTAATCAAAGCAATCGGGGGACTAATTGCTGGCTTTCTCAGTGCCTATTTTATTCTGAACGAGCCGATAGTGCATTCGCTTATTTCAGGACTTCTAATTGCATTGACTGCAAATTTTATCAACCTTCTTGATCTTCGGCCTGGACGCGCTATGGTTCCATTCTGCATTCTTGCCCCTTTAGTTTTTCTCGTGACCATGAAATCTTATGGGTATGAGACTCACGCAATTCTTTATGTCTGGCTAGGTGCGCTCAGGATATTGCTTATGGATGTTCGAGGAAAAGCGATGCTCGGAGACACCGGTTCGAACCTATTAGGGGCTGCGCTTGGGCTTGCAATCGTTCTTTCATCGGGAATTTATGTTCAACTCGGATTAGTGATTGTTCTTCTTTTAGTGCATATATTAACGGAGAAATACTCGATTTCATCGATGATTGAACGCTATTCTGTACTTCATGCCATCGATAGGATGCTCGGAGTTAGGTAGGGCTGGTATGATAAACAGGTATTATTTATCAGCAGTTGAATACATAACCGAGTATAAAAATGAGTGAACAAGAAACGAATTCTAAGCTCCGATCTTACATTCCGTCCGTTCAGATACGTTTTGCTATCCTTCTTTTCGTTGTTGCCGCGCTAGTTTATACCCTCTTTAATTATCAAGACTGGATTACAAGAGAGCGGTCATTTGATACGAAAGGTTGGGTCGTATTTGTATCGGATATATCCGGATTTGATGACATATGGGTTGCCGATAAAGATGGCAAAATCAAGCAATTGACAAATGACGATGCCGAAGATGTAACACCAACTTGGTCACCCACCGGAAACCAAATTATTTTCAGCTCCACACGAGAATCAGCCGCATCGAAAAAAATTGTTTTCCAACTTTACTCTATCAGGCCAGATGGTACGGTTGTCCAGCCATTAACAATCGGAGGTGGAGCAAAGCAGGACCCTCATTTTAGTAAAGATGGGCGCACTGTGTTGCATCTTGCCCAGGGGTTTGTTACTGAAGTGGATATTAAAGACCACCATGCGGCTCAACTGTTACCATCCGCTGAACGTCCTGATATGATAATGAGTTGGCGGGAGCAATTCGGCGAGAGCGTTGGAGTGCGTCATGCCCTTTGGGCGCCAACTAATGAGAATTTAATTCTTGCCCAATTGCCGCCCGCAAAAGGCAATATGTTAATGCTAGCCGATATTAGCGACCCCAACAAACCTTCGCTTGCCTTCATAT
>JBAXQP010000440.1 GCA_037131655.1 bacterium
GTATGTTTTCGCCGCTTGCGATGTTATATATCCTGTGTTTTCCCTTAAGTGCTATTTGGGGCAGTATCCTTACTACATCATGTACGCTGACATGGTCTCTGCCGGAATCCATGGTTGTATTCAGCACGATTCTCTTTTTCTTTAGAGCGTCCCTGATCAGCGAGAATATGAAGTTCTCTGACTGGGAGTCATAGCCGTAGACATTCGATAGCCTCGCCACTCTCACATTGTCCTCACCGGCAGCGAAACAGGCCGCTTCACCCATTATTTTTGAGATATTATACAGGTCGCCCGGAACAAGAGGCTGACTGTGGATAACATCCTCCTCGTGCGCGATATCCTCCCTGACCCCGTACACCCGTGTGGACGATAGATAGACGAACGAGTCGAACTTGTATCGCGTTAATGCGTCTACAAGGCAGCAAACATGCGCATTTATCGTCTCATAAGGCTTCGTCCTAAAATCGGCGGTGAGCCCGATGCAATAGATAACATGGCCAAGGTTCCGCGCAGATATATCCACCCCTTTTGCGGGAGCAAAGCAATCATGACCTTCTCTTTGGAGATGCTGCACGAGGTGTGAACCGACAAATCCAGATGCGCCTAATACAGTGAAGCTTGTCATGGCAGACCATCTAAGGGATGATGAAGAGCCGGGTTTTTATAAACTAATAGCTTGGGACTGACGTTTTCAACCACTCGCAATCCCAATCGCCTTACCAAATCAGGATCCTTAGTGGCTAGGAGATTGAATCCGTGGGGTGGGCCTTCCAAGTAAACACGATCGATTGGAATTATTTCAATGGCTTTACCAGCCATCGAGTAGTTGTCATGGAAATCGCGGACCGCAAAAATTGTGTATCCACTCGACCTCACAAGAGCCACAATCGACGTATTTTCTAATCCTGATGACCAATCAACGTAGTTGCGGTGAACCTCGAAAATCAAATGAGGCGCCTCAGGGAATGGACGAGAAAGAGTTTTGCTCGCTCCGACAAGGGCTTCCTCCTCTCCACCTTCGAGATCCAGCATAATTAAGCCCACATACGGTAACGATCTAAGGTCGACATAGTCGTCTATTGTTATAGATTGAGCAATTGCCATAGGATGGTTCTCGCTCATATTGACAGGAAGACAGGTTGCCAAAGCTGATGCTCCTTCTACGTTGAGCGTGACATCACTCTTGCTCCACAAGGCCAACTGATGTGCCGATACATTAATGATGCCATTGATTCTCAGATGATGTAAAAGTCTAGTGAACGCATGTTCCATCGGCTCGAAGGCGTGGACCATACCCCCAAGGTTTTGCTCCGTCATGGCGAGGGAAATTGGTAGAACGTGGTCGCCAATGTACGCGCCGCCGACAATCACGTGTTGCATGTCAGCTGCCAAGCTCACAAGCAGTTTCGTCGTTTGAGGTTCCCACACGTGGTCAGGATTAGCGCTTGAACTCAATAGCAGTGCTTCCTCGATGCGACTGTCAACCCCCACTTCGAAAATCAATCCATTCTGCAGGACGACACGGTGTGTCTGCACATCGCGGAGAAGTGTACGTATAACCGGCAAGCGCACCTCTTTTTGGAATATGTCGGCATCGTCTGCTTGAGATTCAGCATTGCGGAGCGCCTCAAAAATAATCTCACGAAATTGCCCGTTTCTTCCTGCCCCCGCGAGTGCCTCAGCGAGCTTTGCGTCATCGAAGTTTCTTAAACTATCATGCATTTCGCATTACCTTTGTGGCACAAGAGCCCAAATTAGAATAATTCTGAGCGGAGTGATCCGGGAAGTGAGAATCC
>JBAXQP010000441.1 GCA_037131655.1 bacterium
CTAGCTGTGGGTCGCGTTTTGCTTCCCAGTCTTCCAAAGTCATATCGACGGTGATGTCGGGCTTTTCGCCATCGTTTTCTAGGGTTGTGCCATCGATTCGATAATAACCGGCGCCTGGAATTCGGCCAACGGAGCCATTGACCATATCGAACTCATCTGTCCATATAACATAGCCGGGTGTGGGCATACCGATTACGGTTCCAAACCCAAGCTTTTTGGCGCAGTATGTAAAAGTCTCGCCATTGGAGAACACATTTTCGTTGCTAAGGACAACGGTCGGTTTGCCCCATGAGTGGTCGGGAGTTTCACGAATATCGGAACGTCTGGCAGTGGTGAAGGCAAATGGTTTGACCGCAAGCCAAGTGGCAAGCGTGTCTCCAACATTTCCGCCTCCATTACCGCGAACGTCAATAATGGCCGCCTCTTTCCCATCGGCATACTCATAGAACTCACGCTCGAACTGTTCCTGATTTTCACCGCCCATGCCGGGGATTTGCACATAAGCAATTCGCCCACCGCTAAGCCGGTCCACTTCCTCACGCATTCGTTGGATCTGGTTGCGATAATCCAATTCCCGCCATTCGAAGGGATTAATCGCCTTGTAAGTCACTTTACGCGCGCCAGATTTGGTTGGGACGCTGTTTACCGTTAATTCTATGTCCTTTCCGGCAAAATCATTGAGCATTTTGAATAAATATTCATCCAGCCGAATGTCCTTGCCGTTTACCGCCATCACATACTCGCCGGGTTTGAGTTGTGTTTTGGCATAAGAACCGGGTGCGCGCTCCGGCACTTCTTTAATGCGAATGCCAGGACCATCATAGCTGTAATCGAAATAGAACCCCAAGAACGGCGTTGTTGGCGGTTGAGGACCGCCGTTTGACCAAACCTCTGTGTGCGATGCTTCCAACTCGCCGACCATCATTACCAGCAGCTCATCAAACTCTTGCCGAACCGCTACTCCATCGAGAAGCGGTTCATATCGGTCGTGAATAGCTTTCCAATCGCGGCCATGAAAATTCTGATCATAAAAGAGCCTGTTGAACGTTCGCCAGTATTGCTTAAAAGCGGCCTTCTGTTCGAGCCTTGTATCTCTTTCAAAGTTGGCGATGAAGTTAAAAGGAGTAACCGAATCGTTACTTAGGTCAAGTAACTGGATCGTTCCAGCTTTGATCAGAACAATCTTCTTCCCGTCCGCCGTTATTTCGAAATTGGAAACACCGCCGATATTGGTTCGGCGCTTGAGTTCCTTGCCGTCATATGATGCGGACCATAACTCTTTATTAGAGAGGTAATAAAAATTACCGTCAGGGCTTAATTTTAGATTTTCTATTGGATCGAGGGTGACTAGCTTTCGGATACGAGTCTCTGAATCCTGAAAGTCAATATCGAACTTCACTGCCGCCTTGTCTTTAGGCGCATCGAACTTCATTTGCACATCTTCAGCCGGCACCTCTTCACGCTTGAGCGGAAGCGCATAGAGACCGTTGCCGTTTCGATTGCTTAAGAAGAAGAGATACTTGCCATCCGGTGACCACTGCATGTCGGAATGGCTGGCGTTCAGCTTGGTCACATTGATTGATTTTCCGCCTTTGGCGGGCATAATCCAGATGTCAACAGCCCCTCGAGGTGATTTCTTTGTGTAGGCGATCCACTGCATATCAGGAGAGTAGACAAACTCATACCCGCCCGGCCCCCAGGTTCCTGTTCCGGGCAGATCGAGAACTTTAGAAGCATTATTTGTATCCAAATCTAGCGTATAAAGCCCGTCATTGGTAACCCAGAAGGCAAGCTG
>JBAXQP010000442.1 GCA_037131655.1 bacterium
TGCGCATAGGGGGCTGGCTCGACTGGCATCGAGAGTATTAATTGTCCCCCCCCCCCGCAGCAACCGGGCGTGGGAGGGAAGGGAGGGGGCAAGTCTTAAAAAGGACTTCGGAAGCGCCGCTAGCACTCTGCTACCGAAGCATCGTGTTTGGGTTTGATTTATACACCCCTTCCCGATTCGGGAAGGGGATGAGGTTAGGTAATCCGGACCCTATCACCTAACACCTTCTCCTCACTCGGCGCTACCAATACAGCCCAATATATTCACCCTTGATGTCTGCGGGGGTGCAGACGCGGGCTAGGTCGATTACGGTGTGGGTTTCCTTGACCTTTGGGATTAGGGCTTTGAACTCTTTGGCGCTGTGTGAAAAGATGAGGATGTCGCTAGCCTCTAATACGGCATCCGCATCTTGCCCTAGAATCGATGCGATGTGGGGGATTTCAGCTTCAATATAGGTCTTGTTGCTGCCATAGAGCGCTGCATAAGAGACGTTGGGGTCGAAAATTCGTAAGTTGTATCCTTTGCCGATCAAACTTTCGGCAAGGACGACCAATGGACTTTCCCGCAAGTCATCAGTGCCTGCTTTGAAGGAAAGTCCGAGAAGGCCGATATTGCGTTTGCCCATTCGGCGAAGTGTTTCTGTCACTCTGTCGATTTGGAGTTTGTTGCTTGGCATAACGGCTTCGAGCATCGGCAGGTAGATGTCATTATGTCTCGCTCGATAGGTGAGTGCTCGAACATCTTTTGGAAGGCATGAACCGCCGAATGCAAAGCCTGGGATTAGATACTTGGGTGAGATGTTGAGCTTTAAGTCCTTGCAGAGAATGTCCATCACCTTATGACTATCGATTCCTTCCATCTTGCAAATGATGCCCATTTCATTGGCGAAAGTGGTTTTGACGGCGTGAAAAGCGTTGCAACCGTATTTAATCATTTCGGCGGTGGGAATGTCGGTTAGGATGACTTGCGCGTCCAAATGGCTATAGATTTCCTGCGCCTTCTTACCATCGCTTTCATTTTCGCAGCCAATAACCGTGAAAGGCGGATCATAGAAGTCGGCGATTGCGGAGCCTTCTCGAAGGAATTCCGGGTTCATCGCAATCCCGAAATCAACTCCACATTTGCCCCCTGAGCCTTCTTCCAGAGCAGGGATAACAACACTATGAGTTGTTCCCGGAAGCACAGTGCTGCGGACGATTACGATATGGTAAGAGCCTTTTTGTTTGATTGCCTGGCCGAGTTGTTGGGAGACACGTTCGACATAATCGGTTTTGAGATCGCCATTATCACGGCTGGGGGTGCCGACGCAAATGAGGGATATATCGGTTTCAGCGACAGCTTTATTGGCATCGTTGGTAACGCTGAGTCTGCCGGCTTTGACAGCTTCTGATAGAAATTCATCTAGGTTTGCTTCCACAATCGGAGAGCGCCCTTCGCTGATTGGTCCCAATTTATTAGGATCGACATCACATCCAACGACCGTATGCCCCGCTTTTGCGAAGCATGCCGCTGAAACTGAACCCACATAACCTAAACCAAAAATACTAATCCGCATTAATATCTCCTCATCCGATTAGCTGCGTGTTGTGGCAGCCCCTTTTTGTTTGACTATCTCATAATAGGCTGCATCGAGCTGATCCACAATAGCATCCCAGCTATAAAGTTCTTCAACCAGCTTTCGTCCATTTTCTCCAAGGCGTTGGGCTAAGGCAGGATCTTTCAAAATTCGCACCGTTTGCGCTGCCATCTCTTCGGGTGTATCCGCTAATAGAATATTCACATCCGGA
>JBAXQP010000443.1 GCA_037131655.1 bacterium
CGCGTTTCGTGGAGGATATGGTACGAGAGGCGCACTCCCGCCTCGCAGCGCTGGACAACATAACCTGGTTTTCGGTGGAGACTGAGAATTTCGAATCAATCCATAATCATTCTGCGTACGCGTCGGTGGAGTTGGATAGGAGATAGAATAGTAAAAACAAGCTTGATAAATACGAGCAAGAATCCTTGATATTGGCTTTGATTGAACCAGCCTCATGCTTTGGGTTCATGCACTTTCTCCATCTTTGGGACTAACGTGGTAAGGCACACCGGCGGCGGGGGCTTTTTCCCTCCGACCGGTGCTGCCGTTAGTTGAATCATTATTTTTGTTTCAGTTTAAATGTGGTGGTCAAATATGAAGATTTGAAACGGGTCTTTCCTCTTGGGAACCTACTTGTGATAGAACAGGCTCGCGACGCTGGAACGAAACCAGCTTTTTGCCAGATGCAGCTTGTCTCAGCAGAATGTCTTGAAATATTGCATCAGCGTTGTGACCAAACTGATTGGCATACTGTTCTCTAAGTGAGCGCGTCTCTGTGACGATAGGATCTTTCCACATAGCCTAAACCTCCTCTGTTAGTTCTTGCGGTGTGCAGATGATGGGCGGCTCATAACCAAGTGCCCGGCAGGTGGCCTCAATTTTAGGCCGCGTATGAGCATTTGCAATGTGTGTGCAGTTCCAGGTAAGCAAATACTCCATGCCGTTTACGGTTGCAATAGCCACATGATACGCGTCAATTTCGGCGTTCGCGGGCAGCGCATGGCGGCGGATAAGCTCTTGACCCAATGTCCGCACCTCCTCGGTTGCTTGTAGCTCCATTATATCAGCGATTGCATCAAGACGACGACTTATTGCATCAGGATGCCCGAGACTGGCTTCTGCAATTACAAACTCTGAGATAAATACATCGTAGTTGCTTCGCTGGGTCTCCCACCACTCGATAGTTACATTCTGGTTGGCCATTGCACGGATATCATTGCTTGGGCGTGCAGTAAGATAGCTGATAACCGATGTTTCGATATATACCTTTGCTTTCAAAATGCCCTCCCGTTAAGTCCTTTTACCGATCATGCTAAATAATATAATTATCCTGAAATATTTTGTTAACTGGTTCCTCTACCGAATTCCTTGTGTGCCAAAGAAAAAAAATCATGAAGCATTTCAGCGTGTTTCTTTGCTTCGCCTTTTCCTAGGCGAATACGATAGCGGCTTCGTTGGTTGTCGTAATCCATAACGTCAAGCCCAGCGGCTTCAATTTTATGCTCGATTTCTTCGTTCTTCTTTAGTCTCGGTTCTACGTTTTCCAGAAGCTCATCAGCCATTGCCACTGCAGCTTTTGAGCCACGGGTTTCCCAGTATGCTCGAAACCAGATTAAAAATTGTATTCCCCGTAAACGGCCACCAGAATCCCCTCACTCTCCATAAATGGTTTGTGATCCGGTTACAACCTGGTTGCCTGCGATCATTGATCCCACGGTTGCAATCGGTTTTGTTCCTTTGTTCAGTTTAAGGATGGCCCCTTTTATTGACATTTCTGACGAAACAGAAATCTCACCGCGCGACGCGGATATTCGGAAATATGATGATGACAGGTCTAAGGTACTCGATTTTATGGATATATCTCCGCTAGATAACAAGCGGGTAGTCCCGCCGGATTTGATGGCCGTACCACCGCCGGAATTGATTTCAACAGCCCTGGCTGCATTAATCTTAAGGTCATATCCAGAGGCGATCTCTACACCGTTCCCGCTAATCTTGATAACGCTTTGAAGCAGGGCAACCTGT
>JBAXQP010000444.1 GCA_037131655.1 bacterium
GTCCTTCGGCGCGCGAGATTGAATCAGCGCACCATCAGCTATACTTTTGTGACGCCACCACAATGCCATCGCTACCAGCGCGCCGAAGGACAAAGCGATCATAAAAGAAACTACTCCAACAGGCACCGCGCCACTGGCGCCGATCGACGCCATCCAACCATGCGACCAGTCAGCACTAAGCGGCAATACTCCTATGAACGGCAGAGACAGGTTTAATAAAGAACCTTTGTTTTCTTTTTCAACTATTTTTCTTAATTCAATAACCGTTCTTGCTGAGCGAAAGGTTTTTCCCGCACCGGTAGCACTATGAGTAACCACGATGTGGTTTTTGCAAGGGACAGACACATGAGTATACGTTGCTGCGGGCATGGATGCTCCTGTATCAGGCATGACAACATGTTCCAAACTCTCAAATAAACAGTTTAAGAACCTCGGAAGGACAACCTCTTGCGTGCGTTGATTCACGTAACCCGGCGAATAAAATATCATTATCACGTCAGCTTCGCATATTTTCGCGATTAAACATTCCATCAGGGATAGCATGTCGCGGCTGTTTTCCAAATTCTCAAGGTCGTTGAAAATATCCAAATCCACACTCGCGATACTTCCTGCCAGACTTTCTGTTGATCCGATAATTGTCCCTCGGTGATCAAAATCCATCCCCCCCCAACTTATATCAATTATCTCATTTGATAAAAATGAGAACCGCATTCCAGGAAACACTTGTTTCAGTGCAGTCACATAGTTACCTTCTCCAAGAATGGCGGAATCTTGGCTACCTCCCATATACTGAATATGTTTTTTGAATGCCATATCCAAAGTTGGCGGATTACAAGCTAATAACGAATTGTCCGGATGCCGTTTAAAATCGATATGTACAAAATGCTCTCTGCCGTTGATCATCCCTTCAATATATGAGAGCAGGGTAAATAAATACGCTCCATGGTGCTGCGTACCTATATAGATGACTTTCTCCCCCATAGTTACTTTTATATAGCGAGTCTGAGAAATCTCGTCCAAAGGCAGGTTATATGTTAGTTTGGCCGGCGCACGCAGATGCTGCAGGAGAGGAACCGGATACGATTCGTTAAAGATCATTACCCGCTGATCCCCGAAAGTTATTCGCTGGAAAGCATCTCGGATCTGTCCCAAGCTGCCCACCACAGCTACCAACGCGCCAAGCGATACAATCAAAATGAGGCTACTTATCACCATCGGCAACGCCCCGCTTGCCCCAATCGACGCCAGCCAGTCATGCTGCCAGGCGCTGTTCATTCCAAGCACTCCAGAAAACCCCATCAAGACTCCACACGGCATGCTATCAGAGGCATATTCAGGATCATCACCTGACTCTGATCTAGCCCCTTGCTTCTTCGCCCCAGAGCCGGGATGCATCGCTGACTCGCTTATGAGACAGAACTCAACTAAAATATTCTTTAACGGTAACCACTCCATTGAACCCAAACCCCGCGCTGCACCCCGTATCTCTTCAAAAAACCATCCTCCACCAACGTTGCTCGCAATCACTTTCTTGGCACAAGAAAGCGGAGCACCCCCTTCCTGGGGACGCTTGTCGAGTTCATAGAACTCCATGATCTTTTCTTTGTCACCATTCTGCTGATACACCACGGCATACGAATGGTTAGCTTTTTTATAGCCGAAAACAACCCGTTCATCTCCCGTAAGCCAGATCCTGCCTTTGCCATCGGCTTCAACCACCTGCGGATTCATTGATTGCCCTTGCAGAAAACAAGCAACCCTGCGCCGTAATTCTTC
>JBAXQP010000445.1 GCA_037131655.1 bacterium
ATCATGGGCTGAACGGTTACGCCTCCGAAGTGTTCCGCACCGGCTTTTTCAGTAACTGCTTTTTGGATCTCGGTGAAAGCTTGCTGGACATCTTGTGGGCTGACTAAGTTAAGTTTGACCCCACCTACATCGGTCTTATGTGTAATAGTTTCCGAGAAAAGCTTTAACACAATCGGGTAGCCGATGGCATCTGCGGCAGCGACTGCTTCCACTTCTGATTTAGCGATTCGCGTCTCTACAACAGGAATGCCGTAGAGAGCCAGCACCTGCTTGGACTCGAATTCAGTGAGGATCGTTCGGCCTTCATTGCGTGCTTTGGCTATGATTGATTCAGCTTCATCACGGTGATGGTCTTCGGTTTCAGTAGTCCAGGCAGGAGTCTCATATAAACCACGTAGGTTATCACTGTACTGCCACATGTAAGTGAATGCGCGGGCGGCAGTATCAGGGTAGGGGAATGTTGGGATACTTGCGCGGTTCAAAATCATTTGTCCGGCTGCAACTTCCGTTCCACCCATCCAGCTTGCCAATAGGGGCTTCCCTTCGATTTTGGCGAAGGCTTTTACGTGTTCGGCCGTTTGTGTGGGATCGGTCATATCTTGCGGAGTTAAAATTACTAAGAGGCCGTCGCTGTTGGGGTCGTTAGCAGCGATTTCGAGCGCCTTGACATATCTTTCAGGATCAGCATCTCCAAGAATATCGACCGGATTACCGTGGCTCCACTGTGGCGGGAGTACTTCATTGAGTTTCTCAATTGTCTCAGGCGCCAGTTCAGCTAATTCAGCTCCGTTGGTGATTAGTGAGTCGGTTGCAAGTACACCCGGTCCACCTGCATTGGCGACGATAGTCATTCGGGGACCTTTTGGCCGAGGCTGTTTAGCCAGAACTTCGGCCATATAAAACAAGTCAGCGATATTGGTGACCCTTAAGACGCCGCTACGTCGGAAAGCCGCATCTAATACCTCATCGCTTCCCGTTAATGAACCGGTATGGGATGCTGCAGCTTTGGCGGCTGCTGCAGTTCTTCCGGCTTTGATGACGATAATCGGTTTTGAAAGAGCAACTTCACGGGCGGCAGAGAGGAACGAACGGGCATCACCGATTGATTCCATATAAATCAGAATGCTTTGAGTTCGTGGATCGTCACCCAGATAGCTAATTAAATCGCCCCAATCGACATCGGCCATCGAACCGACAGAGATGAATGCGCTGAAGCCAACATGCTGCTCGATACTCCAGTCAAGAACGGCAGTACAAAGAGCGCCGCTCTGGCTGATAAAACCAACGTTTCCTGGGCTAGCCATCACACGGGCGAAGGTAGCGTTTAACCCTGTTTGTGGGCACATTACGCCTAAACAATTGGGGCCGATTATGCGTAAGTCCCCTTTTCTAGCTTCTTCTAGAACCTGTTGTTCGAGCTTTAAGCCTTCTTCACCGAGTTCTTTAAACCCTGCGGAAATAACGATTGCGGCCTTCACGCCTGCGGCAACACATTCCTTAATAACTCCTGGAACGGCCTTTGCTGGAGTTACGATAACAGCCAAGTCAACGGTTTCCGGGACTTCGCTTATATTTGGATAGGCCAAGATTCCTAAAACACTTGCACGTTTAGGGTTAACAGGGAAGACCATTCCGCCGAATGGGTTTGTTATTAAGTTCCATAAAACAGTTCGGCCGACGCTGCCGGGAGTTTCCGTTGCGCCAATAACTGCAACACTATCCGGCGAAAAGAATACGTCGAGTGGATGTCCTCTTCGACGTAATAT
>JBAXQP010000446.1 GCA_037131655.1 bacterium
GGGTGATTGATTTCCCGAACCAAGTTCTTTGCATCCAGAGCGTTAGTTAAAACATAGCATTCGAAGCGATTGAGATACTCAATTGCGATTTTAACATTTACTTTTTGTGCATGATCTGCGGCTTGGGTTAAAACTTCAATCGCCCTTTTTCTTTCATCTGCAGTAGGGGGTTGGCCTGAAAAAACTCCCAATGCAGAGTGGTATGGCCCCGCCAATAAATCGCCACCCATTACGCTGGTCATATCCAACGCCCATTTGATTCGTTCCAAACCAGCCTTACGAATACTCGCATCAGGGCTAATGGGATTGGTATCTGCGTTTACCACGGTTACTGCGGTGCAACCGAGCCCAAGGTTATCGAGTTCTTTTTTGATTTTTTTGTAGTGTTCAGCATCGCCATCAAAAAGGGGGATTTCAACGCCATCGTAACCGGTCTTCTTGATTTTTTCCAAGATAGGAAAATGCTCTTCAGTCACAAAAGCAGTCCACACCAGCAGATTCATTCCAACTTTCATTACATGCCCCTTAGTTTAAAGGTGAAAAGATCAAAGGGGTATTGTGGCCTAAATTGATTCAATAAGCAAGAATGTCGTATGAAAACTTAGCGGGGAAGTTTTATTGGGCTCAAACAGCTTTCGTGTTAAACTGTTACTTTGATTAAACCTCTAGAAAACACACTCAAACTATAAAACCGACCATCTATATGGGCAAAGTGACCTTCTTAATAAAAATGATTATTTATGAAGCCCAATCGAGCAACACACCTTTCTCTCGCACTTATCCCAAAGATTAGCGTGACGAAAATGACGAGCGTGCTCTGCTGCTGATCGATCCGCATGTTAATTTTTATGCATGCGACAATGAAGCAGATGTTTAAATTGAGCGCCGCACCTGCGGGCGAAGTCGAGCAGGCAGAGCTGCTTACGTATATAAGCCTGCCGTTAACTCCCAATAAGCCTTTTCACAAGCCGCCCTCCTGCCGCCGAACGATGAAGATACTGCGGCGGCGCACCAAAGCCCGAGTTGTCGTGGGGTCGAACGCCTCATAAAACGGCCCCGGTCAGCTTCATCCGCTGGTTAGCCGTTCTCACTCTCGTCAGTGGGTGCATCAGAATTCCAGGTGATGAAGCGATCGGCGACATCCGGCGGATTCAGCGCCGAAACCCAGCTATCGACCAATTCACCATCTAGGTCGCCTACCAATAGCAATGTGATTGTGGAACGGTCAGGCCCTGAACCGAAAAAGCCGTCTTTCTCCAGCCGCAGGAAGCCGCTCAAGACCGCAGCCCAAAGCGAATCGATCCGGGCCTCAAACTCCTCGTCCGGGCCATCGACATTCTCGATAAGGGCTTCGTTGATCTTTGCGAAATGCTTCTCACCGAAATTCGCGAAGTGACCCCAGTCTCCGTAGGACCACCGCATTCCCGCACGAGTCGAAATCGATCCGTATTTAGGATCTACGGTCTCTTTGTAGCTCTGGACCGTCGCAGTCAGAGCCTCTTCGGTGTTGGCGGCTGGATGTATGAACTGAAGCGAATCGTCGGTGAACACTGCGAAAGCGTAGAAATGCTGCCCCGGGTTTGCGGAGATCAGCTCCGAAAAAGCGGCCTTTAACGCTGCGTAAATGTGGTCAGCAAGGTGGTCAAGAAGGTTCGATGCCATAGGTCTGCTTTCAACTAACTAGTCGTACATGAAAAAGCCACTTTTGGCAACTTTTCCAAATTAAGCCGAGGCAATTAAGGGTGCCGTATGGTTTCTGCC
>JBAXQP010000447.1 GCA_037131655.1 bacterium
AGCATCTGAATACCACCGTCTTTTAAGGCTTGAAGAACTGACTGAGTATCCACCCGGCGTTTGTGCTCATTATTGCCGAGAATGCCAAACACCCCTAGACGTGAAGGGAGGTTTTCAAAAACCTTAATGGCATGATCGGGGTTGGAATTGCGCCAGATGTAATCTCCCAAAGTAAATACCGCATCTACAGGTTCGGCCATTAATAACCGATGTATTTTTTGCTCGATTAAGCCATACCGAGTTGAATGCAAATCAGTCACGACATGAACTTTGAAGCCATCCAACTTAGCTGGTAGGTTTGGGAGATGAAGGTTTAAGCGGACATGTTTTAGCCATCGTGGCTCTATTAGGGAGCCATAGGCAAGAATAAGCGCTGCCGATCCTAGGGATTCTATGAACATGGTTCGAGAACTGCTACAACGGTAACACCGACAGGTAGGCTGACGTGGCGAATGACTCGGCTTTCCATCCGCTGTAGCCCCTCTAAAGCGCTGTTAGCCCAGTTTGGGAGGGGGATTATCGATGCTTCAGGCGCTTTGCCTTTGTCACGACATTTGCTAATCACCCTCATGAGGGCAACAACCGGAAATAGAAGGGACAGGGCATGAGACATTTTGCTCACTCTGAAGTTGGCAGTTTTAATCTTTCGTTTAAGTTCTCGGGCAGTATATCGGCGCACATGCCCGAGGGCTAGGTCATGGTTACCCCAAAGAAATTGATAGGCAGGAACCGTTACGACTAGCCTGCCGTTAGGTTTGAGGACGCGACGAAGCTCTTTTAATGCTGTCGCATCATCCTGCACGTGTTCGAGAATATCAAGCGCGACGATGAGATCGAAGCTGTGATCTTGGAAGGGAAGGTTGGTGATGTCGCCCTGAACGAGTTCGCTCAAGGTGCGTTTGCGGCAATACTCAAGCGCCATATGTCGAAGATCGCAGCCGATGACGCTTCCATATTGCTGTAAATCTTTGGCCATCGCCCCGGTACCGCAGCCGATGTCAAGAATTAGAGGGTTTTCCTTTTGGCCAATCCACTGTTTAATCAAAGTATGAACAAGGTGACGGCGGCCTATATACCACCAATAGTCTCCCTCGTATCGGAACATGCGGTCATACTCTTCGGCGTTCATATGCTACCGCGAATGGACGAACCACGAACATGAAAAAACGGAGCCACACCAAATCCCTCATCATTCTCATTCCGTCGCGAAGGACCCGTACTTTTGAGCCTGGTTGATGTGCCCATCGGATAGGCACTTCGGCCACTTTGTAATCCATTTTTTGAGCTAAAAATAAAGCTTCAAAATCGAAACTAAACCCATTTAATCGGCAACGTGAGAAGATGTCTTGGGCGCAATCTCCACGAAATAGCTTAAAGCCACATTGGGTGTCTTGAATACCTTTAACTGCCAACAACTGGACGGCTTTGTTGAACGCGCGTCCCAATAGTTCACGATAACGAGGCTGGTGGACGACCAGATTCGATCCTTTAAGCGGGCGCGATCCAATTGCAATATCGGCATCGTTTAAGACGTGCGACCAAAGCTTTTCGACTTCCTCGATAGGCGCTGCCAAGTCGGCATCAGAAAATAGAATAAATTCCCCTTCCGCCCTTAAAATGCCGTAACGTACGGCGTAGCCTTTGCCTTTGTTGGGCGAATAAGAAAGAAGTTGGAGCGTTGGATGAACGTTTGCCATCTCTTCCACAATTTCGTTTGTGCGGTCATTGCTGCCGTCACTAATGATAAGCAGTTCATAAC
>JBAXQP010000448.1 GCA_037131655.1 bacterium
GGATTTGGAGATTTGGCTTCGATCGACTAATCGGGATAGGGCGGCGGCGATTAGGTCTTTGGTAAGGGAGAGTGACGCCAATACGAAATCCAGGCCACCTCCATCACTTCCGTAGGCAATCACCCGATTGGCGGATAGGCTGCCAAGGCACCGATAGAGGAAGGCTTCTGTTCCGGCGGGATCAATATACTCAGCCCAAACGCAGTTAGCAGTGGTGTTCTGATATTGGCTGAGTATGTAATAAATTTCATCAACCCAAGGATAATTGAGGTGGTAAAGGTCGAACCTGACATTTGGGAATCGCTCGATTAAATTGTGAAGTTGATTGGCGTTGGATTTTGCGTTGACGCTAAAAATGAAACCGGTGTGAATGGCTACCGTCAGCCCCAAATCGGAAGCGCAGGCGACCAGGGCATCGAACATGTAGTTCGAAAGAGAATTGTCTCCTTCCGGAACATTATGACCGTTACGAAGACGAAGAAAAGCTGCTTGCGCGGCTCCTCTATCTGGCGCGTCGTAGCCAACCCCTCGGGTATAGGCGCGAGTGTCTTTCAACCCAACAAGCCCAAGCTTCGCCGCTTTTTGAACCAAACTGCAGCACTTTTCTTTCATATCATCGAGCGAATGGAACTCAGACCCAATGACGTGTTCAATTTGTTGGAACTCCTGCGGCGTATTGATATCGTGAAAATCATTGGTGTGCAAGAGCGGGAAAAACCCATCTATCGGCTTATATATGCCTTCGAGGAATTCAGTAAGCAACTTTAATCCACCGAAACAAGGGTGGCCGAGTACGTCAGTTAGTGAGCCGCGAATACCTGCGTGCTTATAGGCGTTGCGAGCTTCGTCGGGGGTGTGCTTTCGCAATCGTTTGGGAATTTCATCGTATGATTCGAGGGTTAGATCATCACTTAAGCCCAACCGTCGCAGCTTTGCGGAGGCGACACGGCCGCCACCGGTACAGCGTAATTGAGGCCAAGCGCTCAGGAATAACTTCCACGCCTCTCGTCCGGATGCGCCACTCCATTTGAAACCACCCATCCCAGGCATATTCTCATGAAAATATTCCGAAACATAAGAAAGAGCATCCCCGTTGGATGGAAACTCTTCCCCCTCATGGCTAGTTTGATGCAGGTGCCCGTTAATACAAGGCGTTTCTTCCAAAGCTTCCCGAATATCCAAATAACTACTCATCCCCAACTCCTAATAGCAAAAGTGCGCCTATCCAGTAAAGCATATCATAGAAGAGGATAGGAAGAGGCAAAGAAGCGCTAAGAAAGGCGCCTTCCGGAGACCCCCTTGTATTCCCCCTTGGAAAGGAGGAAATTTCGGATATCTTCCCATGACGCATTCCCAGGCATATGAAGACAGATTCTTCGTTCCGTACGCAATGACACATTTTTCAATATGTAGGAGACTTTTCATACCTGGCGCCCCTATGCCCCTTATCTTCTCTAAATTGTAAAGAAGAAGTCCACCGAAATAATCCTATTGCATTGCCAGACTCTTTCTATTTTATTGAAAATCTTCACGCATAAATTAGGTTTCAAAGCTGAGAAAATTACAGTGATTAGGATAACTAATGAAGGTCTAATGAGGTGCCGATAATAATGACAGCTTAAATGCATAGGAGATGAGGCATTATGTTCAAGGAAGTTTCAGTCAGTCCAAGGATGGTACTGGTCATACTGGGATTAACAGCCGGAATGCTTTCGGCTATGGCAGTGACCCTGCCTTACACCGGCGGGGCTGCTGA
>JBAXQP010000449.1 GCA_037131655.1 bacterium
GATCAAAACAAATAATGCGTATCGCCCATCAGGTATTGGTGCGACGACAAAGAGAATGCCAATCATGGCTATGGACATTGCCACAGCGGGAATTAACGCTTTTTGTTTACGAATGATCACGAGTGCCAAAAGGACTAGTGCCCATAAACCTGCCCAGCCAGTTAAACCGCGGGCGCCATTCCATATTCGCATAATGATTCGAGCCTTTTCGGCCACCTGTGGAAAGACCCATTCAATTCCTTGATCTTTGTATTCGATAATGCTGTGCAAGAAGGGTTCGGCGGGAATTCCTGAAATCGGAATCGGCACTAGATAGGCATTTCGATCCAGGTGTGTTTTAAGAATAAAGGCTGGCTCAGTTTTAAGAAGCTGCATCCACGCAGAAGGTACATATTTTTCGGCAGCGATTTTTTCTTCACCAGTAATTGCTGCGCGATTGAGAAAGACGCACGCATCAGATGATCTCCATGTATCGGTGGTGCCAATGGCAGGGATATGTTTTTCAACAAAACCGGAACCCGCCGCAGTATCGGCATAACAGGAAATATCGTTGCGCATCCATTCTTGGGCATAAAGATTATTAATTGGGCTCATGCCAATAATCAGATTAGAGCCAATGAATGTGATGATTGCGGTCAATGCAATCGCTGCGGCGGCGTATTTGGTTGTTTGCTTCACAGGAAAAGCTTCATTGTTTGAAGTTTTTTTCTTGATAGCTAGGTAGCCACAATAAATAACGGCAAAGACCACTAGAGTCGGCAAGCCGTTCGGTCTAAAGGATGTAAGTACCGCTCCTGGGATTAAGTCCTTATAAATATGGCTCTTTAGATCTGCGGGGGTTTTTTGGTAATTAATAAAGAAAGCCGTGACAAGTACAAGGCCGGCGGTCATCACAATGTCGTGCCATAAAGTTACGCCCATGCCCGAGATAATTGGAGTTAGCGTTAGAAGAAAAGTGCTTATTGCCGCCGCGCGTGCTGAAAATAGTGAGTAGCCCAAGCGGGTTACGGAATAGACCAAAAGTAAGCCATTGATAAGGGTTAAGAGTCCTATTGCATGTCCATGGAAAGAAAAGATGCGAACGTACAAAGCCCATGATGCCGTGTAAGCGTTAGTCATTTCACCGGTTCTTGCGATATTTACTGCACCGAATGAATCACCAGAGAAAAAGCCGGGAAAGAAAATAACCCACCAGATAAATTGGATAAATGAGTTTCGAAGCAGGGATGCGCTTAAAGATGGATTAACCAGCCGCTTCATTGTTTAGCCCTTCTGTGAGTGATTCTAAAAGTGGCCATTGAGGTAATTACGGCAAAGGCATCTTTAACTGAAATAGATTTACCTTGGGCGCGAGTTCGTGCTTTGTAGGCGACATCGACTTCATATGGCCGTTGATGATGCAGCCACATGTGCATAGGGATTTCGATCTCTAGTCCGAAGTGCCTATATTTATAAGGCAAGTTCTGCAAAGTTTGCGATGGTACTAATTTGTACCCGCACATAATGTCGGTGATAACTTCATTGAAGAAAATTCCATAGATATTTGAGATTAACTGATTGCCGCGACTGTAACGATAGGTAAAAGATGAATGGGCTAAGAATGCTCGATAACCAAAAACGTAATCGGATTCACCTGATTGGACAACGCTCCACAGTTTTTCAATATCAGCGGTAGCGAGTTCAAGATCGGAATCTAAAATCACAACGTGCGAGGTCACTAGTGACTTTGCGCCTTCGCGGATTGCGCTAGCTTTGC
>JBAXQP010000450.1 GCA_037131655.1 bacterium
ACTCTGGACCCCGCGGACAAGCCGCAGGGCGTAGGCGAGAAGTTGAATTGTCAACAAATCCTACATTATATTTTATAGTATAGAGTATTTATACTGTTTAGCACGTACAAATAATCGCCTGAAGAGACTTCAGATTGACTATACCCCTCAGTATTGATACGATATCGCTGACTTAATCAGGATTATAATCTATCTATGATCTTACTTATTAACTTATTCTCGAGCGTGTTATGCAACTAATTCCAACGATTCTTTGTGGCGGAGCCGGTTCCCGTTTGTGGCCTGTGTCTCGAGAGCTCCATCCCAAGCCATTTATTCGATTAAATGATGGTGTCAGTTTTTTGCAAAAAGCATTTATTCGAGGGGCCCTTCTTCCGAATGTGAAGGAAATACTCACGGTTACTAATCGTGAATTGTATTTTAAAACGCAAGACGAATACAAAGAAGTGAATCAATTAGGCCTTCATACCTCTTATATTTTAGAACCTTTTGGAAAAAATACGGCCGCTGCCATTGCTTCTTCTGCACTTTATGTGGCTAATAACCACAGTCCAGACGCTGTGATGCTTATACTCCCGGCTGATCATCTCATTAATAATCAAGAGGTTTTTCAACGGGCTGTAGAAAAAGCGGTTGAATCAGCGCTCGCCGGCAAGTTGGTTGCTTTTGGGATTCAGCCTACGAGTCCTGAAACGGGTTATGGATACATTGAGGTTAATTCAGAGGCTGAGTTGGATCATATTCTGTATGGTTTTGTTGAAAAACCTTCTAAAGATATTGCGGAAGCCTATCTTGCTTCTGGGCGTTATTTGTGGAATTCCGGTATGTTCTGTTTCACGGCGGGTAGCGTTTTAGAACACATGAAACAGTATTGCCCGACGATACTGGAAGCGACAAAGGCTTGTTTTGACGACTCAGTAACACACCATTCAGAGCAAACATCACAACTTCAACTCGATCCAGCCTCTTTTGCAAAAATTCACGATGACTCCTTTGATTATGCGGTAATGGAGCCTGCTTCCTTAGCCTTTTTGGGGCGTTCTGCGAGCTCTTCTTTAGCGGTTGTGCCTTGTCCTACCACGCTTGGTTGGAGCGACATTGGTTCATGGAGTGCCTTGGGTGATTTATCAACTCCTGATGCACAAGGCAATAGAGTAGACGGACCGGCTGCGTTGCATGATACAAAGGGATGCTATGTGCAAAGTCGTGATAGGCTTATTGGTTTAGTGGGGGTTGAAAATTTAATTGTTGTTGACACCCCGGATGCATTACTCGTTGTTGACAAATCACGCGCTCAAGATGTCAAACATTTGTATGCAACACTTAAAGCAGATGGCCATGACACCCATAAATTACATCGCACGGTACACAGACCATGGGGTACATACACTGTGCTAGAAGAGGGTTTCCGCTTTAAAATTAAACGAATCGAAGTAAAGCCGGGTGCTTGCCTCAGTTTGCAAATGCATCATCATCGGAGTGAACATTGGATCGTCGTGAGTGGAATGGCCAGTGTAACGAATGGAAACATACAGCAGCTAATAACGACGAATCAATCAACCTATATACCCGCCGGTAATAAACACCGCCTGGAAAATCCTGGGTTAGTGACGTTGGTAATGATCGAAGTTCAAAGTGGCGAATATTTGGGCGAAGATGATATTATTCGTTTTGAAGATAATTATGGGCGAATTCAAGAGACTGCCTGATGAAACAGTGTGGTCTGCTTCTATTGATGCTGCTATTAACATCC
>JBAXQP010000451.1 GCA_037131655.1 bacterium
AGAAACCGCGTATGCGGTCTAGGTAACCACTGTCCGAAAAATCAGGGCAAGATCAAAAACCTGTAATGGCATTAGACGAGATAGCAGCACCTCTACGCAAACAACTCCGCTTCCCTGAGTAGAGTAAGAGAAGAGTTCCGGAACCATAAGTACTTACTACGTACTTCGAACTAGTATAATGGAGCCATGGCGAAGCGGGAAAAGGTTGGGTTGGTTGAAAAACTTCAGCAGACATGCGAACGATATCAGCTATTGCCGCATGGATCGTATGTGGTTGTCGGATTTTCGGGAGGGGCTGATTCGACGTCGCTTCTTCATGCGTTAGTTCAGCATCGAGATAGTATGAAATTGAAAGTTATTGCCGCTCACCTTCATCATGGGATGCGTGGGGCCGAGGCTGATGCGGATGCAGAGCATTGCGTTCGCTTCGCCGAAAGCTTGGGCATCCAGTGTGTCGTTGGCTCAGCCAATGTGCCTAAGATTGCTGCGGACAAACATATTTCAGTTGAAGAAGCGGGACGGGAAGAACGATATGCCCTGCTAGAAACAGTCAGGGTTGAAACGAAAGCTACTCACATTGCAACTGCTCATACGCTTAATGACACTGTCGAAACGGTGCTTCTAAATATAATCCGCGGAACTAGTATTCATGGTCTCAGCGGCATTCCCTACCGACGGGGACATATTGTCAGACCACTGCTTGATGTATCTCGTGATGAGACAGTTGATTATTGTGCCAAAAACAAGTTGGAAACCCGCTTGGATATCACCAATCTTGACCTATCTCGATCGCGCAGTTGGATTCGCTTAGATATGATCCCCGCCATAAAGGAACACCTGAATCCAAACCTCTTGGAATCAATCTCACGCCTAAGCCACATTGCCCGTGAAGAGGAAAAGCTTTTAGAAACATTAGCCGAGCAAGAGCTAAGACGTTTACTCAACGAAGACAGTCCAAACACATTCCATATCCAAAAGCTAAGCGCACTTCCCTTACCTCTGCGACGAAGGGTGATCAGAAAAGCCATTGAAAAGCTTGCCGGTGACATAAAGGATTTGGAATTCCAGCATTTAGACGCCGCCGCCAGAGCAGTTGAGGTTGATAAACCATTTGGGCAAACCGTTCCTGGAACGGGAGTATCTCTTCAAACCAAACCCTGCGGTGAGAATGGACAAACACTGATAATTAAATTAGCTGACAAACCTCCAGCACAATCAACTGAAGAACTCGCTCTGATAGTTGGTAAATCAGTATTACTAAATGGAGCAACGTTATCAATAAGCGTAGAGGTACACGACCCTAACGACCATAAGCGTGAAAGGCATAGTTCTGAAGTGGTGATAGACGCTGAATGTGTTCATGGAGAATTGAGAGTTCGATATTGGCGACAGGGGGATCGTATTCAACCATTGGGAATGAAGGGATCGCGAAAGCTCTCCGATATTTTCATTGATGCCAAAATTAATCCCATGGAGCGCCTGCTTTTGCCGATAATTATGGATGATGAGGGTGTGGTCTGGGCGCCGCGCTTAGCAGTGGCTGATCGAGTAAAAATATCAGCAAATACTCGCCATGCTCTGCTTTTATCGTCAAGATGAATCTAGCGAGCTAAGTACGGATGCTTCAACGCTATTCAAACATCCAATGGTATAATTAACTAATCTGTACCAGTTAATAACCTATAACTGGGTGTATTATTAAGTCATTCATATTGCAACAATAGTTTCTAGAGTAACGCAAAAGTGAT
>JBAXQP010000452.1 GCA_037131655.1 bacterium
GTAGTAACCTCTCGCTGAAGTTCGATGAGGTGAAATACTTTATCTTTGTCGTCAAGATTGACCAAAGCAATATCTGCGCCTTGCGGACCATTATGATTCATCATAGCGTCCGTAATCGTAAACGTCTCTTCGCGCCACCGTCCCGTTCCCTGCCCCACAAACGTCTTTGCCGATTTGAAGCCCTCTTTTCCGGCGTCATAAGAGAAGCCCCAGGATCCTGTTGAGTTGTCAAGCCACACAACTCGGAAGGTCAAAGGGCCGACCGGATTACCGTCTTTTCTAAAGAAGTCTTTGTCGAATCCGAAGTAGAGCGCGTCCTTGCCTGACTTATGTTCAAAAGCACGTGCATAGCGGCCGTAAGGCTGATCCGCAGGCCCGACTCGCCACAATCCGACACTGTTTTTATTCGCATCGATCTGGGTGATGAACCGGCTGTAGTTTCTAGCGATCAACCCGAAGCCGACATCGTTCATCGCTTTCGCCTCCAAGAGATAACCGGATCCTGTCAGGGAGGTCACCGCATCTAGGTCGCCAACTTTTGCCCCATACTTTTGGAATTCTGATTCAATTTTCTCCACACGCTCTCTGTTGCTCTGCACGGCCTTGCCATAGGCCCCTTCAGGGAAGCGAACGATATCCGCACTATCAAGCACGTCACGCAGTGCGATAAAGGCATACGGGCTGGTCTGAGGTCGCTTGTAGTAGGAATAGCGGTTGGCGAACGCAAACCCCTCATCGTATTTGCCTGTTTCTACAGTGCGGTAATCTACTTCCCAGAGATCAAGACCCCGATCCACCGTAGAAATGGCAGTCCAATAGTAATTCCAGATAGGATTTTCCTCAAAGATCCCGCCCTGACCAAATTTGGAAAACTCGCCGCGCACAAAATCCGGTTCCTTGCCATTCAGCCCATAAAAAGCGGGACGCAATTCGGTATCCTGCTCGATTTCGCCGTTGGCCTGATAACCGATGGCGATCGTAAATTGCTGTTTACGGAGTTCGATTGGGTAGTTCTGGCGAAGCCAGTTTGCGTAAAGCTGTTCCCCTGCTCTTGCTCCCTTGGCCTTGGCTTCACCGGGACTACTCTCATCGGCCACATTAAACAGAAACTTGATGTGCTTGAGTTCCGCCTTATTGAAAGCTTCATAAAACCGCTTTGTCGCTCCACTGCAGAATTCCAAATACTGCTGGGCACTGATCTTATATTTCGCGTCTTGAGGAGTGCCTTTGTAAAGTTGCCTGTCACCGGTCGAGCCAAAGGCCGGCTGAATGAATGCAATGGCTTTTCGCTGCTCCTCAGGGAGAGAGGCGATGTGCTCCGCCAGTTTACCGATAAAGGAGTGGAAGTATTTGATGTAGTTTTCGTCGAGGTAGTACGGAAAATATTCTTTGCCCTTTCCTCCACTCACAGTCACTTTCGGCACTCCTTTTTCATAAATCCATTCAGGCGCGTGCGGTCCGGTCCATAGGACGAAATAGTAGTAGTAGTTACCCTTAACGGCATTGCGGATGTGAGAGTCCATTTGTGACCAGTCATAGACTCCAGGCTTGGGCTCCATATCCGCCCACTTGACTCGATCTGCCTCCCCTTTAATAAAAGGAAACCTCACAGAATCAATTTGTTCATTTTTGCAATTAGCAAAGAAACCCGCCCACGATGGGCGTTCCATAGCAGTTGCATAGCTCGCTGCAAAAAGCAGAGCGATGACGAGAATTTTAGGCATTGGGAGGGTATAATGC
>JBAXQP010000453.1 GCA_037131655.1 bacterium
ACGGGTTAGCGGACGATAGTAGTCGCTCGAAAGATGTTCTTTGCGCACGAGTGCGCTATCTTCATAGACATAACGCCAAGTGCTGCATCGTCGTCCGGAATGGCCGGGATCAACGACTAGCGTTGAACCTGTGAAGAGTGTACCATCGGGAACTCGTTTGATTGGCATTGGCAGACGGGTTAGACCCGTCACTAATATCTTGATCTTCTTGTCCGGGGTTGGAGTTCCTAAAACGCGAGCGGTTATTGATCCTTGCTGAGTTGAAGTCGAAATAGCGATGGGCGCGGAGGTGTTATTCTGGAACTTCAAGTCTAAAAGGCCATAGACAACGGTCGCGTCACGTCCTGCTGGAATGTAGGCAACTGGGATTGCATGGCGGCTTCTTTGGACGATTTTTAAGTCAGCAAAAAGAACGGCATTATATATTGTTGAGGAGACCTGACATATTCCGCCTCCTAAGCCGGGGACTTTTTTGCCTTTGACAAGCACAGGAGCCGTTAGGAAACCGGTGCTCGATTCGCGTGGGCCGACTACTTTGTTATACGAAAATGTATCACCTGGAAAAAGTACCGTGCCGTTGATAGCTGCAGCCGCAGTTTGAATATTATGGCTGCGATTACCTTTCCAACCTGAAAAACGAGTTGTATAAGAAGACACAACACCCGTGATGTCGCTAACTTGGTCTTGAGTGATTCGCGGTTTGTCCGTAAGAACACTGAGAGTTACGATCGTTTGGTCGGTCTGCAACGCTTGCTTAATAGAACTTATTGCCCCATTAAGGTCAAAACGCGCTCCAATTCTTTCTGGGATAACTACTACATTTCCGCCGATGAACTTAACTTTTGCATCTCGGGCTGGTCGGGTTAATTTACGAATTGAATAGAAAGCTTTTTGAATCTTACTTTGGTCTACTTGCCAGACGATATTAGACGAATCGAACGGCGGAGGCATCATACCCGGTGGAGGTACAACTGCATCGGGTTGAGGTGCAGGTGTATTCGTAAGGGTCTTATTTACTGTTGCGACTAAATCAGGATGTATTCCCAATTTACGAGGGGTCATCGGCGCTAGTGTTTTTGGGAGTGCAAAATCAGCGGTCCATGTTAAGGGAACATTCTCATGCTTGCTCCACCAATCATTTACTATTTGAGCGATTTGTATGGAGGCAACATCCCTTGCTTCAGCCGCAACCGCTTTAGCTCGCCCGTGTCTCGATGTCACAACACCAAATGCGATCACTGCAATACTAACTACAGCAACTGCAATACCAATTTTAAATTTCAAAATCATAGTTCGGCCTTCCGCCATATCGTCCCGTGTGGACCATCCTCTAATAAGATTCCGAGTTCCTTCAAGTCATCGCGTATTCTATCAGCAATCGTGAATTCTTTCCGCTCTCTAAGCGCGGCTCTCCAGATGATTGTTTTTTGAACAAGGCCATCAAGCAGCTTAGACGTTTCTTCAGACAATTCGGTTTTAAGCTCAAATCCTAAAACAGCGGTCATCTTCATTACGACATCCAGATGACACTTTAACTCACCGGCATTGTCCAAATTTCCAGTGACTGATGCCTGACCGACAATTCGATTAATTTCGGATACTGCTTCAAAGATCACAGACAATGCTTGGGCCGTATTGAAGTCATCACTCATTGCTGAGGCAAAACGTTCCCAATAATCAGCAGCGCTTCGATCACAGACTTCCGTTTTATCTTCAAGCCAACGTTGGGCGTTACTGAC
>JBAXQP010000454.1 GCA_037131655.1 bacterium
GCTTAACCAAGATCAATCTGCTTTAAAGAACTCTGATTGCTTTTTTGAATGAATACCAATTTGGCAGTTGCCAGTTCTAAAACAAAGGGAATTCATTCTTGCGCGAGAATACATCTCTTCTATTTCTGTCGGCATCTAGCGACATGCTCTTGTGAGCCTGGCAGGTTTGCTCAATTGCCGTCTCGCCAGGAAGAGAAAAGAACTATCCGTATTGCCAGTTGTGGAGTAGTGCATAACCCCTGAAACGCATTTAGCATCTTCAGGGTATTCAATGTTAAATTGATTAGGAGAGATCGATCATGAACACCAGCATCAAGTTTCTGTACTTGTCCGAGCCTGACACTATAGCTGCCGGCGTCAATGAAGCGGCAAAATGTGTAGATGTCACTGAGGAAGTATTCAAATTGCTTGCTCAAGGCGATTATCTTATGGGAGGAAGCAATCACAACAGCCATGGGATGGGTGTTATTTTTCCAAAAGAAACTCGCTTTCCCAATATGCCTGTTGCCGGACCAGACCGTCGTTTTTTTGCGATGCCTGCATATTTAGGCGGCAGGTTTGATTGTTGTGGAAACAAGTGGTACGGATCCAACGCTGCCAATACCGCGAAAGGTCTACCCCGATCCATCCTGACAGTCATGCTCAACGACAAGGATACGGGCGCCCCGCTGTGCCTTATGTCCGCCAACCTGCTGAGTGCGGCGCGTACAGGTGCCGTCCCAGCGGTAGCAGCGCGTCACTTGGCAAGGAAGGATTCAAGCGTCGCCGCCATCATTGGGTGTGGCCCGATTAACAAGTCTTGCTTTACCCATATCATGACCCAGGTCAAAGGTATCAAGAAAGTCTATTGCTTTGATCTTTTCGAAGAAAAGACGAAGGCTATGGCTGCTTGGGCAGGAGCCACATACGATATCGAGGGTGTTGGATCAATGGATCTGCAGGAGACGCTCCGTGATGCAGATGTTGTGACTGTGGCCGCTTCGAGATTGAAGCCATTGCACATCAAGAATGAATGGCTCAAGAAAGGCTCGACAGTCCTGCTCTCAGGTCCTGCCCAGGGAGATAACGATTTCTGGATCAAGAACCGGATCGTACTTGACCATATCGGTCTGCACGAGGCGTATGTCGAAGAAGCAATTGCTTCCGGAGACAAGCAAAACTATTACAACGGAGTCATCGGCGGACCGATGTATCGCCTGATCGATGACAAATTGCTTCCGGATTTTCAAAGTTTCTCGTCGATAGGACAAATCATCCTAGGAGAAAAAGTCGGACGCAAGAGCGATGAGGAGAATTTTATATTCGTCGCGTGCGGCATGGCAGTATTTGACATTGGTTGGGGGTACGATGTCTATCAAACCGCACTGCAAAAAAATATCGGTCAGGAGTTGAAATTGTGGGATCAGCCCGCATTGGCCTGACCGGAGATAGATGGCCGAGCAAGTCTGACCCGCCTCAATAGCGATACCAAACACTCTGCCGAGTGTTTGGTATTTGGAGAACTGGAGTCGGTCAGAATCAGTTGACCAGAATACTCACCGCGATACTGGAAACTCAATCTCTTGGTGTGGAGTATCAGACGTTGAACCTTATTTCCAGAGCACGACTGCATTTTCCTTCGCAAAAAAACGGCCAGCATCAGCTGGCCGTTTTTCATCCAAAGGATGGAAATAAAATTACATGAACACTTCGGCGCGTTTGAGCAACTCGTCGAGACACGCTTCG
>JBAXQP010000455.1 GCA_037131655.1 bacterium
ATGACCACCCGCCTCGTTTTGCCTGACTCCGCGGATTTGGTTGCTCAACCTTCAAGATCGGTCGCCCTCTTTAGTCAATTCAAATCGACGGTCACGATCTCGGCCAACGAATTAGCCCTCGTGTCGATCACAAGCACTTACGTGGAATCCGCTCGAAAGGCGAAGGGCGCCCAACTTGTAGCTCGCAACATAATGGCGAGCAAGTACGGCTGGACCGGAAAGCAATTCGGTTGCTTGAAATCTCTCTGGTCGCGTGAGAGCCATTGGAATTACAAGGCTCACAATCATCGATCAGGTGCCCACGGAATTGCCCAGGCTTTGCCGGCAGGCAAGATGAACATGATTTCAACGGATTGGAAAACCAATCCAGTGACCCAGATTCGATGGGGACTTCACTACATCGATATTCGCTACTCGACCCCTTGCAACGCTTGGTTGCGTTTTCAACGCCACAATTCTTACTAGTCGCGACGATCCGCCCCTCCTTTTGTAGGCCTTAGCAGTATCTGGGCGGTTACAGCCACAGGACAAAAGTTACTCTCCGTCATTCGTTTAATAGGCTGTGGATAAATTCTCGGGTTTGTCCAAACGTCTTGTAATTCTTCAAGTATGAATCTTCGAAGAATTTTTGGTTTGTTAATGCTTATCTCACTATTAAACGTTAGCGACGCTTTAGGAAGCCAGGTGAGAGCAGAGGAAGCAAAGCCTCCGTGCCGACTTCAAATCGGGGATGCTCATTTATCGACGGACCTTTTTGAAAAGTCTGGGATAAGGGCCGTAAAAGTTAACGCTTCATCGATATGCAATGTTCCTCAATCGAGTGTTGCGATTACGGTAGAAATTTGGAAGACCGGGTTCTTGGGAAATCACCGAGTGGGGAAGCAAACTACCAGGAGTCTAGGGACCACGTACCCTGGTTCTCGAGTCAACAATTTCAGTACATACAGGAAATGCTTAAGTAAGACTCCAACCAATTACTACGGTGTGTCATATTCCAAAGCGCTTATAGGTGGCAAATGGCAATATGCACGTCATGTTCTCTCCGAGAAAGCCATTCTTCTCAAATGTGGAACGTGAGGTAGCCTTAATTATGGATTATGAAAACCCGGATTTTCTAACGCCGGAACAAAAACTTCGGGAGCAAGAGGTAATAACAAGGTGTTTTAAACTTATGCGTGATGAGCGATCAAGATACGAGAAACAAGCTCAGACTTTATTAGCTAGTAAATTCTTCGTATCAGAAAATGGAATGTACGGCTTAGCCTATTCAATTGAAAGGGATCGCTACATTTGCAACGCACTTCCCCGGTCACCCCTCAGCCATAGTTTTTCAATTGAGGTCCCAATACCTGATACACAAATAGAGCAAATCGAAGCCTTAATCGAACTATTCGCCCAAAGTGAAGCTGGTTTAATCCTTTAAACGCTACTCCGGTCGTTTGCCAATCGATAATGGCTTAGACGTTTGAGCGTAGAAATCATTTCCTTTGTCATCGATGATGATGAATGCAGGGAAGTCTTCGATCTCAATTTTCCAGACAGCTTCCATTCCTAATTCCGGAAAATCAAGGACTTCGACTTTCTTAATGCAGTCTTGGGCTAAACGTGCTGCAGGTCCGCCAATGGATCCAAGATAGAAGCCACCGAATTTCGCGCAGGCATTTGAAACGGCCGACGAGCGATTGCCCTTGGCCAACATAATTAGCGAGCCGCCGTGAGAC
>JBAXQP010000456.1 GCA_037131655.1 bacterium
ATCGAATTGGAGGCGTATTGATGGAATACAGAGAACTGGGACGTACAGGTTGGGAAGTTTCTGCCGTGAGTTTTGGCGCTTGGGCTATTGGCGGGTCTTGGGGGCCGGTCGAAGATGCCGAATCATTAGCTGCGTTACACCGGGCAGTAGAACTTGGCGTCAACTTTTTTGACACCGCTGACGTTTATGGCGATGGTCACAGTGAACGGCTCTTGGCCCAACTGCGCCGCCAACAGAAGGAAACCATTTATATTGCCACCAAGGCCGGACGCCGGTTAGATCAACATGTCGCTGCAGGCTACAATCGCAAAAACCTCACAGCGTTTGTGGAGCGAAGTCTGAAGAACCTTGAGACAGAAGCCCTCGATTTGCTTCAACTCCACTGCCCACCTACCCAGGTCTACTATATGCCGGAAGTCTTTGGCATACTCGATGACCTGGTCAAAGCGGGCAAGCTCCGACACTACGGGGTGAGTGTGGAAAAAGTGGAAGAAGCTCTCAAGGCAATAGAGTTCCCCAACGTGCAAAGCGTACAAATTATCTTTAACATGTTCCGCCATCGACCTTCCGAGCTATTTTTCGAGCAGGCTAAGAAGCGTAAAGTGGGTATTCTGGCTCGTGTGCCGCTAGCCTCAGGGATGCTTACGGGCAGACTAAAGCCAAGTAGCACTTTCACACCGGATGACCATCGAGCGTATAACCGCCTTGGCGAGAAATTTGACCGCGGGGAAACTTTCTCCGGTGTTGATTATGACACTAGCTTGCAAGCAGTTGATGAGCTTAAGGCAATCTGCCCAGAGGGTATGAGTTTGACACAGTTTGCCTTGCGCTGGATTTTGATGTTTGCCCCTGTGACCTGTGCCATCCCCGGCGCGAAGCGCCCCTCGCAGGCCGAGGAGAACTTCGCCGCTTCAGACCTGCCTCCTCTCACTGATGAAACTATGGCTCAGGTACGCTCCATCTATGACCGCCACATCCGTGAGCTTGTTCAGCATTACTGGTAAACCGGGCCTGTCATATTCATAGTCCAAAGGTTGACATAGTGATATCGTGAACGTTCGCTTTGGCGCGAATTAACTCTTCTGCTTTGTCGCTAATGGGATCGAGTTTATGGTCATCGTGACTGCAGGCGATAGTCATTCTTAGTTGGTCGGCGTCGTTGTAGTAGAGTTCGACGAATTCGCCGCCTTTGACATCTCCCAGCATTTTGGATTGAGTTGTCAGGTGGATAGCACCGCGGATATTTAGGTGGATGTCGAATACGTCGGAATAGAAATAGGCCACTTTATTGTAGGGTTTGCTATCACCGGCCATAATCGCGCCCGCTTGCCGTCCTTGCCATTTAGCATTTTGGTTATGCTCGACATGCCACTTTGTTCCCATGGCGATGTCGTTGAAGTAAGTAATATCACCCGCCGCCCATATGTTCGGGTCGGAAGTGCGTAGATACTCATCGACGATTACTTCGCCCCGTTCGGTCATCTCAAGCCCTGATGCTTTGGCAAGTTCATTATTGAGAACAACCCCAATTCCCGCCACAACAAAGTCCGCCGGAATTTTCGTTCCTTTATCAGTAACAACCTCGCTAACGCTGACATTGCCCAAGAACGAGGTCACCTGCTGCCCTAGAAGGAATTTAATCCCTTTGCTCTCATAATATTCCTGCATAAAGCGGCTGAATAGGGGACTGCCAGCCCTTTTGAGAGGTCGTTC
>JBAXQP010000457.1 GCA_037131655.1 bacterium
GAATATCCAATATTGGTGGGCGATAAGAGTTTGATTTTTTTTCCTGTTTTTTTGTTAGGTACCCCCGTTGCCGCAATGGCCATCACAAGCAGGGTTCAATTACGTGAGAAAGACTCGCTAAATCAATTCTTGACCGCGGTAGCAAGTATTTTTTCGCTGTACTACTTCAGAAATCATAACTCGCTACTCGAATATGTAGACCCCCAGGGGATACACATAAGCCCACCATCATCTGTTGGCTCTGAACACATGATATTGCTGACGGAGCGCCAACTAGTAATTCTGAGGCTCATCAGTGAAGACCGGACAAATAAAAGCATTGCGGAGTTTCTTGGCTACTCAGAATCAACGGTTCGACAAGATGTAATGAAGATTTTTGCGAAGTTGGGTTGTAATCATCGAAGTGAAGCCGCGGCAATGTTCAAGGGTTATGCAGTCAGCATTTGAAATATGATTTTTAATTAGCTCTGAGACCCTTGTCGCATAAGTCCAAATGTAATCGCATCTTCTAAAGCCATGGCCGATGCGGCAATAACATTTTCATGCACCCCCACTGTGGACCACTCACGAACCCCATCACTGGTTTCAACCAACACTCGAGTAATTGCACCCGTGCCTAAGCGACCCTCTAGAATGCGAACTTTGTAATCAATTAGCGTTAACTTCTCAACTGCCGGATAAAATTCAATTAGACCTGACCGAAGCGCGTTATCAAAGGCGTTAACTGGACCATTGCCACTTCCGATACAGACAATCTTTGCACCTTGTGCTACTACGGTTACTTCGGCTTTAGTCACAATACTCTGGTCTTCTGCGCGCTCAACCGTCGTTAGCCAATGTTCAATAGTGAAAAACGATGGGCGCTTCCCGCTGATTTCCTCGTGGACTAGGAGTTCAAAGGAGGCGTCGGCTGCTTCAAAGGTGAAACCTTGTGACTCCATATCCTTAACACGGGCAACGATTCGGCCAATGAGCTCTTTATCTCCACCTAAATCAACGCCGAGCTCTTGAGATTTCAATTCAATAGATGCACGCCCTGCCATATCCGATACAAGCATGCGCATATCATTTCCAACGCTTACTGGGTCTTCATGCTGATAGAGCGAGGGATCGACTTTGATTGCACTGGCGTGAAGACCTGCCTTGTGAGCAAAGGCTGAAACGCCAACATAAGGCTGGCGCGCACTCGATGAAACATTTGTAACTTCAGCGATGGCATGTGAGATTCTAAAAGCTTCACGTAGTGAGTTATTAGGCAACACTAGTTGATTCTTTTTTAACTCTAAATTTGCAATTATCGTGACTAAGTCGGCATTTCCGGTTCGTTCGCCATAGCCATTAAGTGTTCCTTGAACATGCGTAGCCCCTGCTGCTACGGCGGCCATTGAATTTGCCACCGCGCAACCTGTGTCATTGTGACAGTGGATACCTAGGCGGGCCGAACTTGCGGTAAGAACATCATGGACAACTTGTGATAATTCATCGGGCAACATTCCACCGATGGTATCGCAGAGTGCGATGACGTCGGCACCGGCTTCGGCGGCAACGCGTACAACTTCTAGGGCATAGGCGCGGTTGTTTCGATAGCCATCAAAGAAATGTTCGGCATCTAGAAATACACGTTGACCTTCGGCGATGAGGTGCGTGACTGAGTCACGGATCATTTCTAGGTTCTCATCTAGTGATGTTTTAAGCGCTAAATCAACGT
>JBAXQP010000458.1 GCA_037131655.1 bacterium
CTACAACGCTAATCCCATTCTTGATTGCAAATTCTAAATTCGCCATAACTGCGTCTGGGTGCGTGAAATCAACTACGACTTGGGCGCCACTTGAAATTAATTTATCGAGGGAATCACCAAGATCTAATTGCACAACAACTTCAAGATCGCTTGTGCCAGATATCGCTTTAACGCTCTCTGATCCCATGCGCCCTTTTGCGCCAAGAACTGCAACTTTGATTCTCACGCAATCACCTTCTCAAATTTGGTTTTACTTCTAAATGGACCCACTAGTGCAAGGGTAGCGGGCGCGCTAAACAAGTCGCGGGCTAATTGATGTATTTGATCTGGCGTCACGCTTCTGACCTTATTTAATATCTCATCAAGGAGCTATGGTTGATGCCGCGGGCCGATGTTTTGGTGATCTGTCTGCTTATGGGTATCTTTATTGGGCGGGGGATACGAATTTACTGACTATGCTGGATGAGTTCACTGATGTAGCGACTCAAAAGAAGCTTTATTTGGAATGTCAGAATATTGAAACGCACGGTTTGGACTTTCAGCAACAAGATGAGCTCGTCGTTGGGTCACCTCATTTTTCAATGAAGTCTGTTATTGAGGCGGCCTATGAGTATGATGTCGCGGCGCTACCCTTAATTACTGTAAAAAACTGGCAAAGGAAAGCGTGGGAACCCATGAAGCCTTTATGGCTTAACTTAGGTCGAGAACTAGGACAGGTTCCGCTTTGGATTGCGCAACTTTTTTGTTCAAAATTGAGTTTCTGTCCCCCTCTTTCTTTTAAGGGTTTAGAGTTTGAAAGAACCATCATGTTTGAAAACTTGCTTACAGGCCATCGAGAATCTTGGTATAGCAATGGAAAACCCAATCCTTGTCTTGGCGTATCTATTGGAATACAGAAAGTAGACGGGCATTGTGCATGGGGGCTCGCAATCCCACCGTCAGATGCATTGCAACGGGGTCTAAGTGATCTAATGATGCTGGTGAAAATGCATCAAGTTAGAATGCTACATGATCCTAAAAAGATATTGAAAAAACTACAACAGGCAGAGCCTGAGCTCGATTCTACTTGTAGCTTACATGCAAAAATAGGATAAAGTAGGTTGGGCCTTGGCCCAACAATTTCTTATGATACTTAAGCGTTCTGCTTAGCAGCTATCTTACCCCAACGATCTACCCAAACCTTGGTCATCGGTAGATTCTTGCACGTCTAAAGCTACTAATGTGTTTTCCTGGTTTGGTTCGTTAGTGCTAGGAAGAGTCATGGTTATTGTTGATAACGCTTTATGAAACTCGCATATTTCTCGCACATCTTGTAGAGAAATATCATTTCCAGAATCTTTAGCATCTTGTATTCTTTGCAATATCGCTGCCTGCCTCGATAGGGCATCTCCTAGTCCTTGCATTGCCTCACTCATTTTTTTACAAAGATCTCTGAGTTTTTCTAGAGGGTCTTTGAGCATGATACCCGTTGTTTGTAATCGCTGAAGATGGTGATTGCGTAAACTTAAACGCGCAGACGCTGATAAAGGTTCCGGATCTTTTGGATCTGCCGGTAATGAATAATATAAAAATTCATTTAATTCATGGCAATAGCTTAATTGTTGATCAAGCATCGTATCTAGTTGTTTGTGAGTCATGTGGCTGAAAGTGTCTAGCATAGCCGTTGGATCTTCTGCGGTGATTTGACATAAAT
>JBAXQP010000459.1 GCA_037131655.1 bacterium
CCTTTAAACCTCCCCCCACGAAAACTCTCATCGGCATCCTAACCATGACCGAAGAGGACTTCCGCCAAACCTACCGCCACAGCCCCGTCAAGCGCGCTAAGTACACCGGTCTTCTAAGAAACGCCTGCATCGCTGCAGGGAACTCAAGCGATAAAGACCTCCTCCCCTTCCTCGAGCTTCTAACAACTCATGAGAATCCAATAGTATCCGAATGCGCAAAATGGGCAATTCGAACTATAACGGGTTAGCCTCTCTCCCTATCTCTAATATCAAGCAGACGTTTCATGACATGCGAGAGATTACCCGACCATGAGAGTGTTCCGAAGGCATCGTGGAGGGTTTTGTAGAGGCTGTAAAGCTGTTGGTAAATCGCTTGATGCTCTGGGATTGGGTGGTAGAGGGTTTCTTTGATCGCGCACATAGCTGATTGGGCTTCTTCGACACTCTTATAGCTTCCTGATGCGACTGCACCAGCGATTGAGGCGCCGAGGGCGGATGCTAAACCGGTTCGAGCAATCTTCATTGGGCAACCAGTGATGTCCGCATAAATTTGAAGCAACATTGGGTTCTTCTCAGCGATCCCCCCGCCGTAAATCACCTCATTAGTTGGAAATCCATACTCAGCAAAATGCTCCATGATGGCTCTAGCGCCAAATGCGGTTCCTTCGATAAGCGCTCGATAGATTTCGGCTGGAGTGGTTTGAATGTTGAGGCCGATAATTAGCCCGCTAAGGCGTGGGTCTGAGAGAACGCTTCGATTTCCGTTAAGCCAATCGAGCATAACAAGCCCTGATTCACCCGGTTTTAGCTTTGAAGCCTTCTCGGTTAGCCCCTCATGATCTGCCCCTCCAGGTTGGATGTAATCAACGAACCAGTTGTAGATATCACCCACCGCTGATTGACCTGCTTCAAGGCTTGTATAACTGGGAATAATCGAGCTATCTACAATCCCGCATAGGCCGGGGATATCAGGTACAGACTGGTTATTTGGCACAACTGCAAAATCACTGCTCGAAGTTCCGATGATCCGCACCATTGTTCCTGGCTTGATGCCGGCCCCGACTGCGCCAATATGACCATCCGAAACTCCTATTGCCACTGGAAGACCGACCAGCAGACCGAGCTTTTCAGCCCATTCGGAAGTCAACTCCCCTGCCCTATCCTGAATGGTATAGACCTTATCATAAAGACGCTTCCTCAACGCTCCCAGGCGAAAATCGAGCGAATTTAGAAACTCTTCATCCGGCAAACCACCCCAGCAGTCGTTAAACATGGCCTTGTGACCGGCTGTACAAATATTTCGTTTAAGAAGAGAAGGGTGAGTCGTCCCAGTCAAGACTGCCGGTATCCAATCGGACAACTCGACCCAGGTATAGGCGACCTTATAGACCTCCGGGTCAACATTCAGACAGCGCCAGACCTTGCTCCAGAACCATTCGGGCTGATAGACTTCACCATATTTAAGTAGATACTGCGGCCTAAGTTCAGTGGCCTTCCGGGTAATAACTTCGGCTTCAAAATAGGAAGTATGGTCTTTCCAAAGCCAGGCCAATGCGTTGGGATTGCTGCTGAACTCCGGATTTAGGGCCAAAGGAAATCCTTGCTCATCAACTGGTATTGGAGTACTGGAAGTAGCGGCTACACCTATCCCGACAATAAGCTCGGGACAAAATCCAGAGTCGCTTGATTT
>JBAXQP010000460.1 GCA_037131655.1 bacterium
GTGGGCGGACATTTGACGTTCGGCAAATAGAATATTCTAAAACATCCAGATGAATACCGAACTCCAGCATGTTTCTCACGCATTCCGAACCGACGCGGGCCATCTTCTGAACAAGGCGACGACTGCTTTTGAGCACTCCACAGTCAAGATGCGGACAGGCTTTCAGGCGAAGATCGTTGTCGATCTATACATGTCGATTGAATGTTCATTGAAGTCACTAATGTGTTCAACAGGATCTGCGGCTTCAGCCGAGGACGCATTGCGTGATATTTTCACGCATGGGCACAATCTCAAACGACTCATGAAATCTGCTGGCAGCAAATTCTTGACCCCTGATGATTCCAAGCTTCTCCGCGAGTTGAACAAGCGTGGTGTCAGTCTGCGATATGACTTGGATCTCTTCTCGCTGGTCACGAACGAGTTGCTCTGTACCGACACCGTCAAATTTAAGATTGACCCAGAATACGTGAGGAACATAACCCGCATCGCAGAAGGGCTTTGTCGAGAAGCTCAAGATTCACACAAGGCTAAGTTTCCAAGCGATCCAAGATTGATGCTGAGTAGCCAGATCGAGAATGAGATTCGCGAACTCCGCAAACTGATGATTAGAGCACGCAAGAAGAAGACTAAGAATTGCTTATACTGTTGCTAGGGCTAGAAGTATTCACCATCTATACTCATGCAGTTAATCAAGAGCATCACCGACTGGACCGCGCCCAAATGTGGCAAGTGTAGTAAGCGATTATTCCGCATGGCCTGTTTCACCCGTGAGCTACGCGAAAATTACACCGCCCATGGTCGGACCGACACAACACAAACCAGCCTGAGGCATTTGTGCAAGAAGTGTTACGATCAAATGGAGTTGACTAAGTGCTGCAAGACCGGTCAAGTTTTCTTGCGGAAGGATGACAAGTCAGCAGAATATCGCGAGAGTCAGATGCGCAGAAATCTGTGGCCATACCATCCCAGCTCTCGAATAGAAGGCTCACTTTGCAGGGATGGACTGGCTATTATCGCGGGCGAGCATCAAGAATTACAGAACCGTTTTCAGAACTGGGCTGGATGCTCAAAGCAAGATTACCTGCGTGGATATCGAATTGTAAATGAAATCGAACTAATTCGTGAGGAAGGGCAGCACAATGACCCCGCGGAAGTTGAGGAAGCTCTGAAATGGCACTGCTTGCAAATAGGGGGCAATGGCCTGACTAAGTTCTTCTGGGATAAGCACATTAGGCATCACGAAGAAGAGTATGTAGCTGGCTACGGAAAAAATGGGAATCCCTATCATAGAACGCGCCGGTGGACTACCGCTGATTTTTCAGGTTATGCCGTTGCCGTAGTTGCTGAATCTACCATGCCTCCAGCTCGAAGCCACAGAGACAACAAACGGGGAGGAGGTAACGGAGGTGTTCCTGCCAGAGACCACAAACTCAGCGAATCGGACTGTTGGAATATTCTTGGCCTAAGCGGCAACGTTACCAAAGAAGAGATTAGGAAAGCATACCGAAAAGCGATGAGCGAGTATCACCCGGACAAAGTTGCTTCGCTTGGAAGTGAGTTACGCGAACTCGCCGAAAGGAAAGCAAAGGAGATTAACGAAGCATACAATTTTTTCAGGATACTTTATGACCGGCGGATTCAAACTGTTAGCGAATATCTAGGGAAGGGGTAATTAGGTCTGGTG
>JBAXQP010000461.1 GCA_037131655.1 bacterium
GCGTTCGTTGAGCCCGAACCGGTGGTGGCGCCCGATTTCTCCACTCCTGTATGTCTCCTTTTTTCCTAACAACCAACAACTTGTTTCGTGACGTGAGCCCCGGCGACGTCATCATGACCACGACGATTCTCTACCTCTTCATGTCGACAGGGGCGGGCATGGTCAACCACGGAATGGAGGGCAGCACTTCCGGAACCGCCGACACGACCAAGTTGTTAATGCAATGATTACATGCAAACATGCATATCTCTCATTGCAATTATTTCCACCTTTCTTCCTGGTGATACTGCTTGGCTTTCAAATTCATGGCAGCATTCTTGATTCTGGCAAATTGAGCGACCGATGTTTTCTTTAAGGTCGCGAGTAAATGATCAGGCTCGACGTCGACTCCCAGAATCTCCTTGGCGGAAATCATGGCAATCTTCGTTCCATTTTTCTCGATAAATTCTTCTGCGTCACTCCCTTTACTGGGAGTAAAGGCATGAACTATCCCGGAAGGTAGGGGGGGATTTAAATCAGCATGGACAGTCACCACATTGCAGAACCCAACTGACCTGAGCATTGCCTTCAATGCCTCGAGTGTAGGGGCGCACCAAACAGTAGGGTCTTTGTTGATTTCATCTTCCTCGTAAAATTCAATATAACTACGATTCCCCATCGCTTTATTTTCGGGGGCCAGTAAAGTCTCTAAAATAATCTGGCCCCTGCATATTGCTGACAGCTTTTCAAGCGCAAGCATGGGATTCTGAAGATGATATAAAACCCCTAAGAATAAGATAAGATCGAACTGCCCTGTTACTTTGGAGTCCAGATCAAACATGCTGCTTTGATAAAATTTCACTTTTGAGTTTAACAGCTTATGGGCAACGTGAAAACCATTGGGCGCATCGATGAAAACAGAGCTGAAATCATCAATAGCAATAACTTCCAATGCTCCGCGTTTCTCGCACTCAAAACTGTAAGCGCCATCAGAGCAACCAATATCCAAGACTCTCATCCCGGTCAAATCCTTCGGGATTTGAAATAATTTAGAATTGATAATAGAATCTTGAGTCCCAGGGGTTATTATCCCTCCAGGTAGTTCGATTGTATGTCTCCAAAATTTTACTTTAGCGATTTCATCTTTTACAGAATTCATATGAGACCGTCTCCTTTGTTGATAAAAGAAATCAATACTTGTTTAATAGCTCTATACACTTTTCCGTCTGGTTATTCTATAAAAACCCGAGGAAGGGTAGGGTCAGATCTCGTTTTTAGTTTATTGCTGAAATCGAGTCGTTATATGTAGTTATATAGATACTATATAACAAGTATTGACTCGCGTGTCAGAAGCTAGCCGTGATGTGCGGATGGCGTGACCTCTCAGGCTAAATATCCCCGATGGTTGGTATCACACAATCTCCGAGCTATGGTGCGTGGCGACAGGTTAACTCAGCCCGATGTGCGCAAGTGGCAGCGGCTCCTGCCGTTTGAGGTTGTTATCGCCGCTGTTGAGTCTCGAAGGGTGAGTGCTGGGAACGATTCCGGGATCTGCCTGGTGATGAAGGGCATAATATGGTGTTGTGGTTGGGACGGCGGCATTGTGGCATGACCCATGCCGAACTGGCCGTTGCCGTTGGTGATATGGGCGCCGCGGCGGTCAGTTCCGCCGGCACGCCGCTGCGCGAATTGAGAAACAGTTTGT
>JBAXQP010000462.1 GCA_037131655.1 bacterium
ACACCATCCAGCCCAGTGTTCGCCCACTGCACTCCGTTATAGTATTGCAACGTCCCAAGCAGGAACGGGTTATTGACACTCGACCAAAGTGGCGGAACGGCTGGGTTATCGCTCCCGGCACCGTCGAATTTCAAATAACTGGGCTTGTCGCCGCAATAAGCGGGATCGCCCCAACTCACGGTAGCAAAACCATTAACGTCTGAATTGGCTATGCTTGACTGGGATCTGTTGGATTCTTTATCCCTGTCATTCCATGAACCTATGGCTGTGCCAGTGAACACAACAGCATTTGCTGCCAAATTAAACCCCGCTACTACGGCCAATGAGGTGATAAATAACTTTTTCATTTTCTAGTCCTTTCTACAAAAATTAACTTTAACTGGTTGACTATAATGCACGAAGCATGCCATTCCAAAACTTATGCCGTGTTATTTTATCATAATATCCTAAACACCAAACTGTTACGCATGAAAATTATTTAATTAAGATTTCCATCACGCCCAATCTGCGCCCGAAAAGCGTAAAGTTTTCTGACAAGTTATGTGGATTTCACAAAGAAATATTACCTGCGGGAAACTCCTTTAAGAATTCTACTGGCGGTCTCCTTCATTACCATGGGAAACTCCATAATGTCGGATTTGTTAACACATTTCGAGTAGTCAACGAGACTGGAACAAGCACCTAGCACCCCAGTAAACTACATTTTTACTGGGTTTTTAGGCTGTTTGATGATCTGATGACATCTTGAAGGCTAATTGGCACACAACTCGCTTAATGTCTGCAATGTCTGCAAAGAAGATCACAATGAACGATAACGAATACCTGTCAACCGGAGAAGCAGCTAAGGTACTCGGGATTTCCAGATCAACGGTAGTACGTCGTTTTGATGAAGGTTCGCTCCGCGGTAAAGCTCACCCTATTACGGGTGAGCGGGTGATATCCGTTGAGAGCATCGAACAATTTAAAAGGAAGCACATTCGTACTGTTGATGAACATTCCTTGATATGCAGGCAACTTGTGCTTCGCAGTAACAATCAGGACTTAATCGGTCTGGTTGGCCCCATTGCCTCAGGGGATCGGCGAATCAAAATTGATGTCGTAGAGCGGGGATCGGAGGCACTAATTAATTGCGCCAGAAAGCCGACCGATTTACTTATTCTGGACGATACGACCACCGATATTACCTGTCCCTCTATTATTCGTTCGTTGCGAGAACTCGATACCCGGCATAAATTGACCGTACTCTGCTGCTTACGCGACAGCGACCCGAAACAAGGAGCCCTTTGGGGGGCCGATGCATTATTACAGATGGATAGTATGCCCCCTGATACCTTGAAGACAACGCTATATGAACTATTGAGGCTTGCGCCCAGGGAACTTATTGCCCGAACGGCTCCAGTGGAACATAAGCGGCAATGGCCTCGGCATGCGCTCAATGTTCCTGGAACCATCGATGTATTCCGCGTCCGCATGCCGGAGGAAAAGGTTTCAGGGAGTGTTATCGTGGACAACATCAGTCTAGGTGGCGCCGGGCTTTCAAACATGAAACTCGATTCTAATTCCCTTCCCGCCGAATCATTCCGGATGCTACTGCGAATCGATGCTCCCTTGCTTCCGGACTGGCAGGCGCAGTGCCAGGTTGTTCGTTTAATAGTTAATGGCCAGATCACGGC
>JBAXQP010000463.1 GCA_037131655.1 bacterium
CTACGTCGTGACCAACGACGACAACGAGAAGGGTTCCAATTCGGTGCGGGTAACTCATCCGGAGTAAAAAAAGGGCGAGGCTTACGGTCTCGCCCTTTTTTTGTAGCTTTGGCACGGTTTGTGCGATATAGAGAAATGAGGATCTTAGTCCTATGCACCCTACGTAGTTCAAGTTAGGTGCGCTATTAAGTAAGCGTCGTGCTGCGGCGAATGAAATCGCTGCCCAATATCAGAAGTATCAAAGATAATTCGGCAGCCTTGTTCGCCCCTATCGACGCTTACTTACTTTCATCTTTAGACTTTTCTACCCAACCTGCAACGAAAACTCCTGACTGGCTCCCAAGTTACTCGACTAAAGTAACCTTTGTTCCGTAACGGAAGATACCGGTCTGGATGCCTCTTTGTCTGGCGATTTCGTGCAGAAGTAGTTCCTGTATGGTGGCAGCGGAGATGGCAAATAGGTCTTCACCCCATTCAGGCACCTTCAGAACACAGCAGGTTGCCATCTTCGGCAGGTCTAAATCCTGGTCGGTGATTACTATCGCCCGGCTTCCTTTTTCCAACACATCACAAGCAACATTCGTGAGCAACTGGCAAGTCACACCGCCCGGGATGAAGAAAACTGCATGATGGTTCGGCCCCACGGTTTCAAATGGCCCATGTCGAAATGCCGCGCCCGTAAAACCAGCCGCCGGTAAACGCGCGCCTTCTTGCATGGTCAATGTCGCCTGTTTGACCGCCGCCATTGTCGGGCCGCGGCCAACAAAGTGAATAGCCCCCGCATTTGAGACAAGTGTTGCCGCTCTATCAATCTCTTCTTTATCAAACTGAAGCATCTTATCCGCAAGTTTAGTTAATCGGTCCAGCGCCTTATCCACTGCCGCCGATCCGCCAAACGCCTGAGCCATCAGGAAGAGCACCCCCATCGTGTTGACATAAGTCTTAGCCGAAACCGTCGCCTCGATACCGGCGAACATCGGCAGGTTTAACGATGCAGTGCAGGCAATCGTGCTCTTGTCGTTGTTCGTAATTGCAACAACATCCTGCCCAGGCTCGCATCGCTCCATAATCTTTCTGGTTTCAACACTCTCACCCGATTGGCTGACTAGCGTCAATAGGCCATTAATCGGCTTTGGATAGTGCAAAAGTTCTCCCGCATCAGCGGTCGAGGCATCCACACCCTGACGAGCCAAATCGGTTAGGATAAGCTCCGCTGCAAACTCAGAAGTCCCCATTCCACAGAAAACCACTCGTTTTGCAGCTTTGGCTTTGAGCACCCATTGCTCCAAAAGAGACTTCCCTGCAGATGTTCTATAAAAATTGATCAAATCTTTCATCGCATCCGGCTGCGCATTAATATCTCGAAGAAATTGGCTATCAGTTGACATCTTATATACTCCTCGTTTCGGTTGACAAGAATAATACTCGAACACACCGTTTGTAGTCGAGATTAAGGGAAAGTTATTCGATATATCACGCCGTGGTATACTTCATTTGTTGAACGATTTTGAAAAGAGGTGTGGTTATGGCTTATCGTGTTACTCTCATTCCTGGCGATGGCACTGGTCCGGAAATTGTTGAGGCGACGAAAAAAGTAATCGATGCGACCGGGGTCAAGATCGATTGGGAAGAAGTTCAAGCCGGTGAAGTAGCGCTTGAACAATTTGGCAC
>JBAXQP010000464.1 GCA_037131655.1 bacterium
ATAGTGCGGCTAACAAAGGTGAGTACGTGAACTTTAACCGTCACACCTGCGGCTACGAAATCAAATCGAGTATCAAGCTCGCCATTGGAGAAGTCAAAGCTTTGCTCATGGAAGACCGTCTTGTCAGGTCGATCAGATAGCCGTTCATACCATCCAATATGAATATCCGCCCCAATCGGAAACGGAGCATCCCCATACTCTTCCGTCCGCTTTTCCGGGCTAACTGCAAAATATCCATTAGCCTGAACCTGAGCATTCAAAAATGGGATTTTTCCAAGCCGAAACCCGATCAATCCATTAGAAACATAAGCAGGATGTAAATCGGGGCTATATTCATTAATAACGTGCTTCTTCAAAATGCGCTCTCCTTCTCAACTGGTTAGCTACATTCGTATTTTACTGGCAGGAGATAGGAGGGGTCAAGGTGAAAAGCGATTCCAGTCAGTGTCATTGAGAAGGATGGTTCGTGCCCGTGGCAATCTCCTCAAAAGCTAATGCCAGCTATACGTAGACCCCCTTGGAAAGGAGGACATTCCCGCTCTGCCTATCACTTAATCCGGTACTCAATTACTTTCTGTTCCGGATTGAACGGGGATAAGTGATCGAGGCCCAGGTAGCGGGATGCTATTTGGATTAGCTCTTTTTCAGAAGAAGGGGGTGGCATGTCGCGGCAGATTAAGTAGTGCTCTGCTGCTTCAAGTAGAGCATTTAATGGGATAAGACCAATTAACTCTGAACCAATGACATTTACCCCTAACCTCTCGGCTTCTTCGATGATAGTTTCGTAGACCACATGTAATGGGGTTGTATGGTAATCAAGTACATTTGTGGAAACTTGGGCGCAGTTGTATTCATCGATATGCCAACCGATCGCTCGAACTGCTTCGAGTTTTCCGGGAATTCTGATGGGCTTACCGTTTGCATCATGTGCAGATCTTCCGCTTTCTCGAATGCTCAAGGCAATCTCTTGCGCTAACCTAACATCATTGGTATCTAAATTCACGTTGAATGCGATCAGAACATTTCTTGCTCCGACGACGCTGGCGCCCCATTTTGGTCTGAATTCAGTGGGGCCGAAATCAGGTTTCCAATTGGGATCGGATAATTTAGTAGGTAAGTCTTCATATCCACCGGCTCTTATGGCAGAAAGGTTCTTTCTTTTGGAGGAGGAAGCTGCGTATTCATAAAGATAAACCGGCACATCGAGATCGTCTGCAAGGCGCTTGCCTAAGTCCTTTGCGATTTGTACGCATTCCGTTATCGATGTGCCCTGAATGGGGATGAAAGGACAGACATCCATCGCACCAACTCTAGGATGAACGCCTGAATGGATTGACATATCGATCAGTTCATAAGCAGTTTTAACGGCTCTAAAAGCAGCCTCTTGGACTGCTTCAGGGGGACCGACGAATGTGTAGACGGTGCGATTCGCTGCTGCGCCAATATGAGTATCCAGCAACATAATTTCGCCATCTTGCTCGATAGCTTTGGCGATGGCTTCTATAGTCTTTTGGTTGCGGCCTTCAGAGAAATTAGGCACGCATTCAATAAGTTTGCGCATAGGAGTATTTACACGAATGGCAGGGCTAATAATCAAGAACGGGTTCAAGTTTTCTATGGTGATAATTTCTTTTGAATTATATTCAAAAGATCATGGGCTCGTCTATGC
>JBAXQP010000465.1 GCA_037131655.1 bacterium
AGAGAAAAAGCGCGTCAGGTGACGTGTATCTCAAACCAAGGGCAAATCAGCAAAGCTTTGTTTACTTATTTGTCAGATTGGAACGAGAAGTTCCCCTATAGCCGTTTCCGCGATAACCCGAATGACGGTTCATCTTACCAATATCGTTACAATTGGCGTCGCGCTATTTGGAGCTATGTGAAGAATTATGCGTCAAGGGAATGCCCTTCAAATAAGTGGGCTCTTTTATCTCAAAGCGATGTATGGAATCTGGGCACCACGCCAGGAGATGAAACGAATCGCAATTATCCAAAAGCTCAGTGGATACCTGCGAGTTATGCTGTGAACGGATGGTATTTTCATGAAGGACGCTTGAGCCCCGCACGGCCAAGAAATTACGCGGAAATCCAAGCACCCGCAAGCCTTATTATGCTGGTCGAATCTAGGCTAAAAGTACCAGATTTAAATTATTATAACCAAGGCAGCATGCTAACGGATCCAAGGACAAAACTACTTGTCGCTGGTTTCAATGTTCACGGGGGAAAGATCATGAACTGGGCCTTTTGCGATGGTCACGTTCAAGCTCTTAATCTTCGCAGAACTATTTATCCCTCTCAAATGTGGTCTGATGTTGCTAAAGATCAAGCTGCCACAGAAGCATGCTGGACCACTGATAATTGTTCCGAGCCTTGGGGTGGCCGCTGCACTGGCAAAGCTTGGGGAAGCTACGCAGAGTATATGTAATGGCTTTCCATACTCCCTAATTCGCCACAATATTAACTAGTTTCTTTGGCACTACAATCACTCGGCGTATTGTTTTGCCTTCGGTGTGAGTTATGATCTTGGGGCTGGCTAGGGCTAGGCGTTGGAGATCCTCGTCGGTGGTGTCGATGGGGACGTAGATTGTATCTCTGAGCTTGCCATTAACCTGAATGGCGATTGTTACATCTTCTTCCGCAGCAAGCGCATCCTCGGCTTTTGGCATCGGATAGTTGAACGTAAAGCCTGGGATGTCATATTCCTCAAGCATCTCATCCGCTAGATGCGGCGCGATAGGCGCAAGGGTGAAGATGAGATATTCAGCAGCTTCACTCATAGCAGCGCGGTCGGCTTCATTACCTGCTTTGAAATCGCTCATGACATTAACCCATTCCATAATCCTGGCAACGGCAGTATTGAATCGGAACTCCTCGATATCACTTTGAACCTGTCGTAGGGTCTGGTGGGTCTTACGACGTAGCGCTTTGATTTCTGTGGTTGTCTCTGCCAGAGCTATCGACACGCGCCATGACATATCATAAGAGGGCCTGAATTCGGTCAGCAGTCTCCAAACACGCGAAAGGAACCGATAAGCTCCCTGCACGCCCTTGTCATCCCACTGAATGGCCTGATCAAAAGGAGCTACGAACAGTTCATACACTCGCAGGGCATCTGCTCCGTATTTATCGGCGACCTCATCGGGCGTGACCACATTACGGAGTGATTTGGACATTTTGACGTATTTCCAAGTTGTCTTGTCCGATGGGTAGGTTTCGCGCTCTTCAGGGGTAAGGGGAACCCACTCGCTTCCGGTTTCATCGTCTTCGACTTCTTTAACTTCATCATCAAAAGCAGGTCGGCCTGGGGTATTGGCGAGAAGCATTCCCTGATTGCGCAGTTTCGCGAACGGCTCATCAA
>JBAXQP010000466.1 GCA_037131655.1 bacterium
AGTCGTCCCTTCTTCAATAACTTCCGTATTATCTATCATAAATTATCTATTTCTGGAAACTACTCTTCCCCTTGACCGCTAGGCAATAGTTTTGCTTCGAAACCTATCTCTTCTTTAATTCGGTTTACATCGAAAACGGAGGCCCATTTGTTTCCCGGTTTCTCGAAGTATGAGGCATCAATATTATCGCCATACCAGGCATGAAGTAGATCGGCAACTGGCGGCTTGCACCATGTTCTTGGAGCACTGGCGTTCATAACTCTTACACCCGGCTTCATAGGCGACTCCACAGCCATAGTGAAGGCTCGAACCGCATCACTTAGACACATAATCGCAACCATCGCGAACGCCCATTCGCCTTTCTTTCCCAATTCAACTAGCTCTGCCGGTTTGTCATCGGGGCAAATCGAACAAAGACGAATATTGATCACATCTATTGCAGGACTTTGACGCTGTTTATATCGGCTGACTTCTTCCATTATGTACTTTGAAAAACCATAGCCTCCACAGTCCAGGCATGGGTGCTCATCTGAGATCGGAAACTGGAGTGGTTTAAAATCAGCTCTCTGTATCCCAACCACCGCAATCGAACTTGCCAATACAAACTTCTTACATCCACGATCAATGAGATACTGCATCAGTCTGCGCGTACCTTCGGCATTAATCTTAAGGCACTCTTCCTCAGATCCTCCGCCCGTCACTGCCGCCAAATGGACAACAGCATCAATGTTAAACTTATCCAGTAGTTTCAAGTCATCAGGAGAATGAAACTCACCGCAAATATGTGTCAAACCCAATCCAGGGTCTTTACGACTCATGCAGATAACGTTATGCCGTTCAGCCAGTGATGAAGCAAACGCCTTGCCGATGAACCCGCTTGTGCCTGTAACCAAAATTGTGCTCATTTGTGCTTTCTCCATTCCATATTCTACATCCGAGAGGCTTACTTTCACCCTTCCCTCCTCCGCCCGGAGGCAGAGGAGGGTTCCGGAAAATGCGCTCTGGCTACGCCCTGGATTTGCCGCCGGAGACGTTCAGAACCGTACCGGAGACATAGCTGGCGGCGTCGGAGGCTAGGAAGCAGACGACTTCGCCGACTTCGGCCAGGGTGCCTACGCGCTTTAGGGGGATTGAGACGCTTTCGTAGCTGCTTCGAAGCTTTTCGACGGTAATGCCACGGGTATAGGCTAAGGCTCGTTCGTATTCGGGGGTGCGTAGGGCTGTAGCTTCCAAGATGCCGGGGGCTACGCCGACCACTCGGATGTTGTGCTTGCCCAATTCTTTGGCCCAGGAGCGGGTTAGAGAGTACATAGCAGCCTTAGTGGCCGCGTAGACACTTTGACCCTCGGAGCCTTCGAGTCCTGACTCGGAAGCCATATTGATAATCGCGCCGCCCTTGCCCTGCTTAATCATCTGCCGAGCCGCCGCTTGGGCGCATAGGAAGGCAGACTTCTGGTTGACCATAACGACCTTATCCCAAATCTGTTCGGTCAATTCCTCTTGCCCAGCCGGATCAACAAGCAGTCTGGGGATATTAATCCCAGCGTTGTTGACCAGTATATCCAGATGGCCGAATTCTGTAAGAGTAGACCCAATTAGGTTATCAACGCTCTCCTTATTCGTTACGTCCGTATTGACAAAGTAATGCTTTAGGT
>JBAXQP010000467.1 GCA_037131655.1 bacterium
CTCCGTTAGACAAAAGAACGGCCCAGTACCCCGCAAGTTGCTTAAAGCAATATAAAATAGTTGGCCGATTAGAAAGGGAATTATCCTATGGCAATAAGTCAATCAATATTGAGTCAGAAGTCTGCCGCATACAAGGAGACTCTACACGAAAATATGCAGAAATCAGCGTCACTCGGCAAAGCGAAGTCAGCGTTCCTTTGCCACAGCCACAAAGATGAGACACTGGTTAAGGGCCTCATCGCGCTCTTTCAAGAAGCGGGGATTGATCTCTACATCGACTGGAAAGATCACTCCATGCCCGAAACACCCAATGCTGAAACAGCCAAGAAGATTCAAGACGCTATCATGACTCGTGACCTTTTTCTGTTTCTAGCCACGGCAAACTCAAAGGCCTCTCGTTGGTGCCCTTGGGAAATAGGATATGCGGATTCGAGCCGTCGCAGGATATTCATTCTCCCGACAAGCGACGGCGCAGGTACGTATGGAAATGAGTATCTGCAACTCTATGCAAAGGTTGACATGGGCTCATACGATTCGCGATCTGGGCTTGCTGTCTTCAAGGCGGGCGCGACAAACGGCGAATGGCTTTCAACAACATCATTATAACAGGAGGTGCTTATGGACAAAGATGTGCTTCACAAGGAAATCGACTTGATTCAATCATGCATTTCAAGGATGGCGAACAACTCATTCTTGCTGAAAGGATGGGCTGTTTCCATCATTGCTGTAATTTTGGCCTTGGCAGACAAAGCCCTGAATCCGGCACTTCTCAGCGCGGTCGTACTGATACCTCTCGTAAGCTTCTGGTATCTAGATGCCTTCTTTCTGCGAACTGAACGAATGTACCGCAAGATGTATGAGTGGGTTATCGAGAAGCGTAGCGCGAATGACAACAGCCTGCTATATGATCTGAACCCGCATCGATTTGCAGATGCTGTTGACTCTACCAGAAAAACGATGTGGTCGATTACACTCCGCTGGTTCTACGGGATACCTACTGTAATTACGCTCGCGGTGATTGTTGCACGAATCTTTCTGAAATGTGGAGGTGCTGTAGCATGACGACACGACGTCCATCGGTGTTTTATAGTTTCCACTTTGATAACGATGTCTTTCGAGTTCAACAAATCCGCAACATTGGTGTCATTGACGGCAATGAACCGGTCTCCAAGAATGACTGGGAACAAGCACGCAGAACGCCTGGTGGTATTGAACGATGGATAGACAATGCCATGAAGTACAGGACCCATGTTGTGGTACTCATCGGATCCGAAACATATCTCCGACCATGGGTTCGACATGAGATCGCCAAGGGCTGGGATACTGGCAAGGGGGTTGTTGGTATCTATATCCACAACTTGAAAGACCCTCGAACATCCAACAACTCTCCCTATTATGGAAAGTGTGCTCAAGGCCAAAACCCATTCTCACAAGTCAGCCTCCAGAATGGTTCTACCATCGCACAGTATGTTCCGTGTTTTAGCCCCAATCCTACCGACGCCTATAATGACATTGCTCGGAATATTACATTCTGGATAAATAAAGCAGTCAGAAGATCGTGATATTTGCAGACGGCCAAACTTTGGAGTTTACGGCACGTACTGTCGTTTCGCACGCTGTTTGATGACATCTCCGGCATGATAGTTGATGGAG
>JBAXQP010000468.1 GCA_037131655.1 bacterium
GTTCTATCGTCTGGCTGCGAACCTCGGTAAGAATATTCTCCAATTGGTGCAGCAGCGTTTCGAGCTCGCCGAGGCCCACCATTTGCGCTCCGCCTTTGATACTGTGAAAAGCGCGGAAGACTAAATCGACCGCGTTATGATCTGCACCCTGTCAAGTAGACAGCACAAAAAAATAAAATAAATTAAGCAGCCTTGGTTCGAACTTCCATCGGACTAAGGCTGTTTAGTCTTATCTGTAATCTGTCATGGTTATAAAAATGAATGTAGTTGGCAATGTCCTTTTCAAGGGCTTCAAAGTCTTGGTATTTGTGCAGACGATACTTTTCACACTTGAGTGTTCCCCAGAATCCTTCCATCGGTCCATTGTCAATGCACTTTCCGACACGTGACATACTTTGCGTTAAGCCATGGCTGTCTACTCGTTTCTTAAATCCCCACGAGGTGTACTGGTAGCCTCGGTCGCTGTGAATCATCGGTGTCGCACCGGGTGCCATTTCCAAGGCTAAATCCAACGTCCGGAAAACAAGGCTATTATCGTTGAAACGGCTTAACACATGGGCAACAATCGACTTGTCATGCAAGTCCAGGATCGCGCTGAGATAAGCTTTGTGTCCGTCTCCGTATTTGAGCTCCGTCACGTCGGTCAACCATTTTTCATTGGACTTTACTGCAGAGAACTGGCGGTTCAATAGGTTTTCTGCCACTTGTTGTGGTGTTGACGTAACATATCTCTTTTTCTTCCGGCGAATAACAGATTGGATTCCTGCCACCCTCATCAGGCGATATATCCGCTTGTAGTTAATTTGCTGGCCGGTTTGCCGTCTTAGATTGATGGTTAATTGTCGATACCCATAAATCCCTTCGACCTTCTCGTAGAGCACAATCATCATTTTCATGAGTTGTCCGTTCTTCTGCTCGAGGGGGCTAACTCGGCGCTTCAACCATTTGTAATAGCTCGAACGAGGAATCTCTGCGATTTGGCACAGTAAATGGATACTAAAATGCTTTTCTTGTTGGATTGCTTGGATGGTTAAGTAGATCCTTTCCTGTCGGACTTGGCTTAAGAACGCCTCCTTTCGAGTTCCTGCAACTTTTTTAAGAAGGCATTCTCCGCTCTGAGTCGCTCATTTTCGGACTCTAGTTTTTTCACAGAAAGTTTTTGCTTATCTATCTCACTTAATTCTTCCAGTTCCCGTTTTCGTCCTCGGCCATCTTTTAAGGCATCTACGCCACCCGCTTCATACTTCTTTACCCATTGATAAACCTGTTGGTAAGAAATCTGAAAATCCCGGGACGTGTTTTGGTAATCATAGTTGCGCGACAGACAGTGTAAGACAATATCGATTCGCTCTTGCCAAATTGTAGAACGGCTCCTCGTCATAACAGGCATTCCTCCACCTTCATCGGATTTAAAGCTGCTATGACTATTATATTGCTGAATCCATCTTCTGAGTTGGGTACGATTGGTTATTTTATATTTATCTATGATCTGAGTCTTTGAATGCTTTCCTGCAAGATACTCTTGAACCGCTTGAACTTTAAGTGCTCCCGCATATTTTTTATTGTGAACTCGAGGCTCTAACCCTTCATATCCATATAACTCATAACGATGCCACCAGTCTAATAAGCTTGATTTGCT
>JBAXQP010000469.1 GCA_037131655.1 bacterium
TGTTTGGGTACCGTGGGATGTCTAATCGCAAAACATCTGATCCCAGATTCAGCAAGCTTATTTGCCAAAGTGGTTGCTTTGTAAGGACAACCAAGTTGTAATTGTTGTATTGGCGATGTTGAGTCACGCCACAGTAAAGAGGAATTTTGAATGTTTTGCCGAAAATAGTCTATCAATGCAGTCAGGTGAGCTCTTCTTTCTTGAGAGGCTCTAAGCTTTGCTAAAGTAACACGTACGCCATGCGCATACGCTGGACTTATAGCCGTTGAATACACAGGCTGTCGGGTGGATTGCAACAACGCATCTATCCACATTCCATTGCCCGCAACAATAGCCCCGGATGCACCTAGTGCCTTCCCAAAGGGGATAACTCTGAATGGGACATCTGTCTGCGACAGTCCGGCTGCAGATACACCACCCAAACCTTCTTCGCCCAAAACACCAAAACCATGAGCTTCATCGACCACTAAATGCCCATTGGCTTGCTTTAACAACTTAACCATCTCTACCAAAGGAGCCTGTTGCCCACTCATTGAGAAGACACTTTCAGTCAGCACGATAGTCGGCTCATTTGAGTTCTTTAATTTGAGTAATAAATCATCCATATTGTTGTGCGCAAATCTTGAAAAATTAGAACCTGCCAGGGTTAAACCATCATACACTTATGCATGTACCGCTTTATCAATCAACAAACGAGCACCAAATTGGGAAAGCAACCCTACGACCGCAAGATTCGCAACATAGCCTGAAGAAAATAACAAACAATCATCAACCAATAGCGCTTTAGCAAAGTCTTGTTCCAATTGTCTATGAGTAGGATGATAACCACAAAGTACCATGGACCCACCCGCTCCTACCGGATAATCTGCAAAACCTGTTTGATAAGCGAGCTTTATTTCAATGTCATTCGTCAACGATAAATAATCATTGGAAGAGAAATCTAACAACGTTTGCGTAGAAGAAGGTAGGCATCGAGAACGATATAGTCCTTGATGCTTCCTTTCTAAAATATATTGTTCTAATTGATGATTTAAGAGTTCACTCATTCCCACTCGATAGTTGCTGGCGGTTTTCCTGAAATATCGTAAGTAACGCGTGACACGCCACTCACTTCATTGATAATCCGATTCGAGACACGTCCTAAAAAATCCCAGGGTAAATGAGACCAATGAGCTGTCATAAAATCTGTCGTTTCCACGGCCCTAAGTGCTATAACATAACCATATTGGCGACCATCCCCCATGACGCCTACACTTTTAACCGGTAAAAACACTGCAAATGCCTGGCTTACCTTGTGATACAAATCTGCCGCGTGCAATTCTTCCATGTAGATGGCATCCGCTTGTCTTAATATAGCGGCATAGGCTTTTGTAACTTCTCCTAAAATGCGCACACCTAGTCCTGGGCCAGGAAAAGGATGTCGGCGAATCATCGTTTCAGGAAGTCCTAGTTTGAGGCCCAATTTACGTACTTCGTCTTTAAATAATAATCTTAACGGTTCTAGCAATTTCAAGCGCATATGTTCCGGTAATCCACCAACATTATGATGAGACTTGATAACTTCCGACAAGCCTTTTTGATTTAAAACAGAGGACTCTATGACGTCTGAGTATATTGTTCCCTGAGCCAACCA
>JBAXQP010000470.1 GCA_037131655.1 bacterium
CTGACCAGGTCTGCCGGCAGCTCTGCATCCCGGGCTGAGATGCCCGCGAATACGTGACCACAGCCGCAGTGATCGCGAAGACGACCGTTTTTACTGCTCACAGACGAGAGCAGTTGGGGTTAACTTCGCATTGCTTTATGTGAAAATATACTCGATGCTGACCACTTTGGTGGTTACTTCGTCCCGGTGGATACTAAATCGATGGTACTCATCGCCAACCCAACAACGAAGTCTGAAATTTCCTTATAACCATTGATTGTCACCAATTGCTCTTTGTTATCCGCAGTATTTTGGCAATTGAACGTCAGGGCTGCTTCTACGTTTTCACCCCTAATTCCCAAGCCGCCTTTCGCATCGCGAGTTGTTCTCAAACCAAGTGTTTTCGAATAAATTTCCAGAATATCTATACGAGATTCGTATGGATGGTTTCCCGTCTTGCTGACATCAGCACCACTGTCGCTGAAGGACAAGTCAGGGACTTTAACAATCAGTTTTCCGGCACAAGTACGCCTCTTTGCCTCTTTCTCATAACCTTCGGCTGTGATAGTTGTTATGTTCAACTGAACGATTTTAAGGGCCTTATTACCCACATCTTCATTGAAGCCGTTTTTCAAAATCCCCATGAAGATGGTCTTGAATATCTCGATTTTCACTTTATCAACCATCGCCGGAGCACCGCACTCGGGCGGTTCATTGCCGCATCCGGGCAATATTGATAGGCAGGCAACAATAATATAAGCGCCAACTTTGAAGATGTTACTCATATGCGTTCTCCTAAAATCGATTTATTCATCATGAAAGCTAGTTTGACTCTCCAAAACAATCAGCATACTCTGAGTGAATAACGATTTGAATATCATTGTGAAAGGAGGCTTGAAATGAAAGGTTCTGCAGCATTATTGTTTTTTATTGCGTATTGCGTGTCTCTTCCAGCTAACGCAATTGAGTTCTGGCATTCCAACACGACATGGGCAGGGCAAGGGCAATGCTCCGCTGCGTTCTCGTTTGACGCTGGCGAGGAAGATGTGAAGAGCCTTCAGGTCGCAGTGACGGCAGTCGCCAAAGGCGGGAAGAAAGTAGTATCCGGCGTACTGGAAATAAAGGAGTTTGGGCAATCCGACGCAACTCGCTATGCAAACGCATTTCTAGAAGGAGAGGCGCTTTGTGACAGTGGCCTAATCATCGTCGTCAATAAAGCCACTGCTGTTATCGATGGTAAGCGCGTAGATCTCTTAAAAACAAAATCACTTTCAGCTCGAGATTTCAAGCCATTCCGGATCAGTATCGGAAAATAGTAGAAACAACCCGTTGGGGGCGTTCCATTCTGTGTTCGCCATCAAGCGGATTTCGAAACCTATTGACCGTTCCCAAAGGGGTCAGTATCGAATACATTTGGAATAATTCGATGCTGACCCCAATGGCAGGTCTGCCGGCAGTTCGGCCTGCCTGAAAATTGATTATCGACACTCCGATCGTCGGAGATGATCGTATTTATTAGCTTACAGACCGATTCGTTCCAACTGATCGGTTCCTCCGGCGCAGTTGACGCCAAGCACATTGCTTCCTATCATGCAAATCGCTTAGGATGACATTTGGTAAGAGTGTATTG
>JBAXQP010000471.1 GCA_037131655.1 bacterium
GGGTTCATTTTCACTTTTCGCGCCGATCTCCTCTATCAGGATCGTCAGGCTGGTTAATGCCTCTCCATACTTCCGCCGCACGTAATCCTAGTTGCTTCTCCCGAAGCGTAACAGGTGGCCGCAAGCAAACAAACCGCTCGAAGTATTCCACCGTGCCCGGGCCATCAGCCGGCATCAGAGATTCGTTCGTCAATATCATGCGTATTTCATCGGCATAATCCCGTGACGGTTTCTTATTCTCCATGAGGAGAAGAGCAACTGCGGCGAAAGGGCGAACATAGTCTGCTGGGTCGTGCAAATGTTCAGCCACATTCTTCACGTATTCCCTGGCGTCTAGAATACCGAGGGCGATAAGTGCATCACATTTAACACTAGGGCTTTGGTCATTTATCAGCATTGCAATTTCCTTCTTATAGTCCTTGGCTTCAAGCAAGGCCAGCGTTTTGGCAGCCTTCCCCTTGAAATATTCGTGATCAAGCATCGCTGCCAAAGCTTTAGATTGATTTTGGGCGTTTAGCCTTACTAGGGAGTCGAATGCCATTTCAGGGATATTTATATCCCCTTCCGATCTGAGCATATCTGCGATCTCTTTCGCGTATTCAGTTGCATCAAGTTCAACTAATGCCATCATCGCTGCTCGGCAAACGTCATCTCTATTGCTATCAGACAGAAGCTTAGCTATATTATTAGCATAATCCTTGGCCCCCATAAATCCGAGTCCTAGGGCAGCATCTGCCCTAATTGAACTGCGCGGGTCTTGAAGGATTTCTGCCAAGCGCGGAGCATATTCATGGGCGCGCATAATTCCCAGCGCTATTGCAGCATGGCCCCGATCATAATAATAGGAATGCATATCAAATCCTTTGGGAGGCGGATCCCTCATATTTACTATCAGTTTAGCAATATCCTGCTTGTGCCCCAAGTCCCCGAGAATTGCCAGCACCAACGCGCCATGCCCGCGAATGATTGGATCTTCATTCTTCAAGAGACCTGCCACTATATTTTTTACGGCTTCGATTCCGCCGGTTGCGACAAGTTGAGGTATCTGACGACTGTCGTAAAAAGGGCGGAGGATATTGGCAGTGCTCTCATCGCACTCTCGTTTCTTCTCATCTTTTGAAGAATAGAGCTCATGCCGAGAAAATCTCAGCAATTCATCGTGTTTTTTGAGGCGGTCTTGAATCTGCTCGTATTGTTTCTGCTCAACAGGTGAAAGGGGCGTTGCCTCCTGTTGGCTGGTTACGTCACTAGTCAAGCTGAAGACAATCGAAAACACTATGGTTGATGCAGTGAAAACGGCGTGGGGCTTTAGAAAATTCAATGATTTTGATTGCATTGTGATATTAGGTTGATAATGCGATATGTGGTTTGTTCTCTCTGCAAACACACTTTGCACGTCTCTAGATTAGACGGCGTTTCGCAAAGCGGTTCATAGTAAGCAATTTGGCAGTATCTGGATGTGTAAGAAAACATTTGGAAGCATGGGAGATGGGGAAACGATTGGTTTGCGAAATAGCGTTGCTAAAGGCTATGTAGTTCCATTTAGGAGGCGTAAAGAAATAAACATTACAATCACTGTAATTTAACATGGTACTAT
>JBAXQP010000472.1 GCA_037131655.1 bacterium
TGCCTATGGTTTACGTGATCTCAAGCTCTATGACCCAACTGTTTTCGAGGCCAGCGCCTTCCCGTTCCAGGAAATCCTGCTGCATCAATTGGAGGCGGAGGCACAAGAGCTTATTTCCAGGGGGATTAAACGCGACTATCTTGCCAAGAAAGAACGTCTTTCGAGCCCGAAAGGACGTTTTGACTTCACAGAAATGGCATTGCAGGGGGGAATGATGCGAGCGGAAATGCCTTGCCGCTATCATATTCGCAGCGAGGACTGTTTGCCCAACCAGGTCTTATTGGCTGGGCTCAAACACGGCTCAAGACTAACCGATGACCTTCACCTCAGGACGAGATTGAGACGAAAGGCAGCGCTAATAGAAGAAAAAGTGTCGGTTATTGACTTGGACAGGGAGGCTATTAGACGTCTCGCAAGACAGACCAGCAGGCTTACAAAGGCATATTCTCCTGCGTTTGAAATCATCAAATTGTTGATGAGAGGTCAAGGGACGTCGCTGTCATCCAAAGATGAGACAATCCCACTGCCCGGATTCCTATTCGATATGAACCGTTTCTTCCAACAGTTGATGGCACGGGTTCTAACTGAATGGCTTGAAGGCTTCCGAATTGAGGATGAGCGCGTGATACGTGGAATGATCGACTACGTTCCGGGATATAATCCTCGCAATCGTCGCTCCCCGCTTCCACGGCCGGATATCGTCGTTATGAAAGGTCAAAAGGTAGTCGTCATTCTCGATGCCAAGTACCGAGACTTATGGGAGAACGCCCTTCCACGCGAAATGTTATACCAGCTTGCGATCTATGCGCTTAGTGGTGAAGCTAACAGTGTGTCCACCATACTGTATCCAACAATGGATGCGAGCGCAAGTGAGGCACACCTAGAGATTCGCGAACCACACGGCTCGTTCCGCGGGAAAGTGGTGCTTCGCCCAGTGAATTTGATGGAACTCGAGCAGTTGGTTGAAAAACGCGCGGATGAAGCCCTCATCCAAAGGAGGCGTGACTACGCCAATAAGTTAGCGTTTGGAAGGAAAAACTTCATTGGTGGTGAATTCAGTACTGAACGATAGTAGTTCCTTGAAGAGTCATATTACAAGTTGGCTTAGGAAATGCCACTTAACGAGGTACTTATATTTCCTCATTCAGTCCAACATTTAGGAATCACGATTTCCGCACTTAAGCAGCAGAATGCATTTTTATCATCGAGAAATGAGAGTTTAGTAATGTTATTGAATAAAGAGCAGAAAGCAGCAGTTGAATATGTGGATGGTCCACAGGTGATTGTGGCGGGGCCGGGGTCGGGGAAGACGCGAGTTATCATCTCTAAGATTGAGTATTTGGTATCGCAACTTGGGATAGACCCCAGCCGAATTCTAGCAATCACTTTTAGTAATAAAGCTGCCGATGAGATGAGTGACCGTCTTGCAGAGTCATTTCCCTATCGCTCCCATGAGTTTAATGTCCATACCTTCCATGCCCTATGCTGGAGAATTGTGCAGGAGTTTTCCGCAGAAGCAGGGTTTAAACCTGGGGTTCAGATACTGGATCAGACGGCAGCCTGGGTGCTTGTGCGCCGTC
>JBAXQP010000473.1 GCA_037131655.1 bacterium
CGGTATCTATACAAACATTACTATCCAAGTGATATCTCATCGGGGTAATAACATCGATGAGCAGACTGTCCATATTGGTGGGCAAGTCAGAGGTCCGGGTCCGAAGCCATTTAACAAAGGTCTGACTCTTTATCAAGCCATCCAAGCAGCTGGTGGTCCTACGGAATTTGGTAGTATGAAGCGCGTAAAGGTGTTCCGGAATGGTAAACAAACTATCTACGACATGACCAAGGAGCAGAGTATGGGTGTGTCGGTCGAACCCAATGACACCATAGAGGTCCCTCAGAAGAATATGCTCGGGAACTAAGTAATTGTGTGAATCCGATGCAAACGAGCAATGCTCCATCGCAATTGAGGGTTTGGTTTTTGTTTTGTTCGTTTATAATTTGCTGTGCATCGCTGGGTGGTGCCGTGCAACTACCAAAGGCGTTCAAGGATTTAGGTTCCGCTGATTTTCGCAAGCGTGAGAACGCGCAAGGAAAATTGTTGGATTGGGCTAAGAAATCTCCAGAGCCTGCAATGTTAGAGTTTCTCGAACAGTCACGCGATGCAAGTGACCCAGAGATTAGAGAGCGCTGTTACGAAATTCTTCGTATTTTAGTTGATGCCGAATACATGAAGGAAGGGGAGGGATACATCGGAGTCGCCCTTGCATTGAACGATGAAATCCTAACCGTTCCTGGTGATTTAAAGCCCCGATACGCGATCCGTGTTATAGAAGTTCGAGCAGACACCCCAGGAGAAGCTGCAGGAGTCCAGTTGAATGATATGATTGTAGCATTGGAGGAAGGTGTTTGGCGCAATACTGGGGCTTCTTCACTATTTCGTGAACGGGTTAAAACCATGAAACCAAACAGTCATGCGAAGTTGTCGATTCTGCGTAATGGCGAGGTACTTGAATTGAAGGTAACCTTAGGAAGGCGGCCAGTGATGGCAGATCTATTTATCAATGGACAAGATTTTGATACCGAGACTGCCGAAAGAGAAGCGAAAGACGTTTACTTCAAGCTTTGGCTTTCCAAGAGAAAAACCAAAATCGGTGCCGGCTCATAATTTTTTAGAAATCGAAATCCTTGATAGTCATGGCATTTTATTAAAAAGTTAATATCTTATTTTTATGGTCATCGCTCACTGTTGGTTTAAAAAAATTGTACTCGCGACGGCTTCTGTGGCGCTAGGTTTTACCGCCTTCGCTCAGCAAGCCGATTTTAACGAGGTAGGTAGACAAATGGCGATTATGTTGCAAAACAGCCATTTCGCTCGGTTGCCTTTCAATGCCGAGTTGAGTCAGAGATTCTTGGCCGATTACCTGAAAGATCTCGATTTCCAGCGACTCTATTTTACCCAAGAAGACGTTGATGAGTTTAACATTAAATATGGAGATCAGCTACATTCCCTTTTATTAAGTGGCAAAAGCATGTCAGCAGCCACTGAAATTTATCGTGTTTTCGAAAAACGAGTTGAGGAGCGTGTTGCTCTGACAGAAAAACTCTTGAAAGATGACCACTTCGATTTTGCAGTCGACGAGTCGGTTATGTTGACTCGCAAAGACGCAGCTTGGCCAAGGAATGATAA
>JBAXQP010000474.1 GCA_037131655.1 bacterium
TAGCTGAGCTGCATGAAAAAACAGGAATGATTGCGGACCACGTATATGGTCATCCTTCCCTGAAATTAGGAGTAATTGGGATTACCGGAACAAACGGCAAGACATCGTGCAGCCATTGGATCGCCCAGGCAATGGGAGCGTTGGGCAGAAAGACGGCAGTTATCGGGACATTAGGAAATGGGTTTCTTGGTGCGCTTACGGCAACCGTCAATACCACGCCAGATGCGGTTCTGTTGCAGAAGAAAATGGCAGAATTTTTAAAGGAAGGCGCCGAATACGTGACCATGGAAGTTTCATCACATGGAATTAAGCAAGAGCGGATTAATGGAACAACATTTGCGGTGGCGTTATTTACCAATCTGACGCGAGATCACCTTGATTATCACGATGACATGAAGGAGTACGGTGCCGTGAAGGCCAGATTATTTCATTGGCCGGGGCTCAAGTATGCTGTGCTTAATATGGATGATGAGTTTGGAGTAGAGATATCGCAACAACTAGAAACAACTCCAACTGAGGTAATTGGTTATGGATTTAAAGAGTCAGAAATTGAAGATATAGAGTCTAAAAAAATAAGTAGGTTGAGGGGGAGTAATCTCAAGTCAAGCATTGATGGCTTGGAATTCGATGTCGAGTTTAGGAGTGAACGGATAAAATTTAAGACGGAGTTAGTGGGCCGATTCAATGCCTCGAATTTGTTATCAGTGATGGCGGTCCTGATAGCAAGCGACATAACATTAGTCGATGCAGTAAAGGTTGTGAAACAAGTGCAGCCTATAACGGGAAGGATGGAGCGGCTGGGAGGTTCCTCACAACCCCTTGTGATTGTGGACTACGCACACAGTCCAGATGCTATTGAGAAAGTATTGACGACGCTGCGTGAGGTCCTTGGCAAACCTGGGGACCAAATAAAACCAAAAATAGAAAATACAAAATTGGTTTGTGTATTCGGATGCGGGGGTGAGCGTGATCGCGGTAAGCGACCAATGCTGGGGAGAGTGGTCTCGCAGTTAGCAGATGAGATCATCATAACAAGCGACAACCCGCGAAGCGAAAATCCGCGGGACATCATCAATGAGATCGCAGTAGCAACGGATGCTAATTATCATATCGAAGAAGACCGAGCGATGGCGATTTATCGTGCGATAAGTAATGCGCGGAAGGGTGACATAGTACTAATCGCAGGGAAGGGACATGAAATGTATCAGGAGATTGGGGGACAAAGACTTCCTTTCAGCGACATCGAGGTTGCGCGGCAGGTGTTGCAAGGGTTGGTAGAACAAGAGGCACGAGTACAAGCATGATGACGGTGAAGGAAGCGGCGCTTGCACTGGATGTAGAGTGGCGAGGTAAAGATGTCTTTTTTACCGGGGTTAGCACCGATAGTCGAAAGGCAGAAAGTGGTGATTTATTTGTTGGACTGAAAGGAGAGCGGTTCGAAGGCGATGAGTTCGTAGCGATAGCGCACGAGAAAGGTGCAGTAGCGGCAATGGTGAGCAAAGCAGCGGGAATCAAAAATCAGGGATTAGGGATTCCCTTAATATTAATGAAAGATACGCGCTTGGGTC
>JBAXQP010000475.1 GCA_037131655.1 bacterium
CAAGATGACTGTCGATACCATTATAAATGATCGCCCTGTAATCATCAAGTACTTTTTGATGCGCCAGTGCTACAATGAGTAAGTTCAAATAGGAGATAAAGATGAGCGAAAATAAGACTTCCGGACAACCGATTCTCTCTCCGGGGGATATTATGGGGATGGCTTCGTTTCAGAGAAGCCGGATATTGTTGACCGCCTATGAACTGGGGCTATTTACGGTTATTGGCGATTCGCACAAAACCTCTGTTGAAGTTTCGAATGCTTTAGGAACAGATAGGCGCGCTACCGACCGTTTGATGAACGCGCTTGTCGCCATTGGTCTTTTAACTAAAGAAGACGATACCTTCACTAATACACCCGGCGCCGCCCAATTTCTAGTGAAAGGAAAGCCGGACTATATGTCTGGATTGATGCATACAGCCAACCTATGGGAATCCTGGAGCACTTTGACGGTAGCTGTTCGCCGAGGCACGAGTGTTCCCCGCCCCGAAGTCAATGACCGTGGAGATGGCTGGCTGAGAGCTTTTATTAGCGCAATGCATTATCGAGCAACAATCCAAGCGCCCGGAAGCATCGCCATGCTCGATTTGAATGGCGTAAAGAGGGTTTTAGATGTCGGCGGCGGCTCAGGCGCTTACTCAATGGCTTTTGCCCGTGCCAAAGAGGACTTGACGGCTGTCGTGTTCGATTTACCAAATGTGGTTGCGCTCACCCAAGAGTTTATTGAGTCGGAAGGTCTTTTGGGCAAAGTCACAACAGTTGCAGGCGATTATAACACTGATACATTCCCAGGCGGCTTCGACATCGTCTACTTATCAGCAATAATCCACAGCAACTCACCGGACGAGAATAACGAGCTTTTCCGCAAGTGCTACGATGCTTTAAACCCCAAAGGCCGACTGGTCGTTCAAGATTTTATTGTCGATCCTAGCAGAACCAATCCCCCCTTCGCCGCCATTTTCGCGCTCAATATGCTGGTTGGCACGAATGCCGGCGACACTTTCACCGAAGAGGAAGTCAGGGAATGGATGCATGCCGTTGGTCTGAACGATATCATCAGAGAAGACACACCCTTCGACACAACACTGATCATCGGTTCGAAATAGGACCTCAGAAAATATGCGCAATTCAGAGAATAACATTATGAAAACTATCCACTTAACCCTTCACAGCCAGGAATTGAGAGTGGATGAGAAGGGTTATAACCAATGGTTTGCGATGGAAGAGAGCGCCGACTGGCCAATTGAAGAGACGGCGCTCTTGCTTTGCGATGTCTGGAACCAACATTGGAGCAGGTCAGCTACAGAACGGCTGGACGCGTTAGCTCCTCAAATGAATGAGGTCGTAAAAGCGGCTCGATCTAAAGGGATGCCTGTTGTCTTTGCGGCTGCCGATATCACAGGCTTTTATAGAGGCACGCCGGCTCGGCAAAAGATGATTGATGCGCCCCCGATCGAAGTTCCAATTCGCCCACTTCCCCATTTGCCAACACCGCCGCTTAGTAGCTTATATGGCGAGTCAGAAACAGAGAACCGTTACCACGTCTGTTGGTATCGGTTGCATCC
>JBAXQP010000476.1 GCA_037131655.1 bacterium
CCCTTGACCCGGCCACTGGCACGCCGTACATTTGACCCCATTCCGCGAAGGGAGGCACATATGGCATCTCAGAAGACATTCCGTAATTCTGCTGCGTTCGGCAAGCGAATCGAATATTGGATTATCGGACGCATGCTCAAGGAGGGCCTCGATGTCTACGTGCCTCTGGTAGATGATCACGCGGTAGATGCCATCATTAAGCGACACGATGGCTCCACGGCACTAATTCAGATCAAGGCTCGTTCTAAAGATGTGATTGCTGGTGATGCAGCACTGTTCGCCGCCATCCCCCATGATGAAGTTCGTCTTAACTACTGGTTCGTGTTTTACTCCGAGAGGATGGATAAGACATGGATCATGACTTCAACCGAATTTGACAAAGAGGCTGTCAAAAACAAAACTGGCAAAAACATTGGGTTGCGCTCTATTTGGTTTAACGGAAAACGGAAGAATAAGGAAACAGGAATTACGGAAGAGTACTGCAAACCACAGTGGTTAAAATACCTTGCAGAAGACTTCCAGCGCATTGCCAATGATGCCCCTTACTGATGGGAAAACAAAAAAGAGAAACGTGACAATGATAACTGAGAATAAAGATGATTCACTTCGGGCATTTGCAGTTGGCGGTGTCATTGTATTTGTCCTCTGGTGTATCGCGGGGCTTCTGTCATGGTATTTCATCGACGACGCCGCCAAGCGCGGCCAATTCGGAGATTCATTCGGAAGTATTAACGCTCTCTTCACCGGGCTTGCATTTGCAGGTGTCATCGTCACCATCATTCTTCAGCGACGGGAACTTTCTCTCCAGCGCCAAGAGCTTGAACTCACGCGTGTCGAGTTGAGACGTTCGGCTGAAGCGCAGGAATTATCGAATATTGAGCTCATGCGACAAAGTCAAATCCAGTATTTATCTACTAAACTTGCGGCAATCACCGCGTTGGTTGAAATGTATAGCCGTAAGCTGGCAAGCCTTAGAGAGAGTGGGCATGGCATGAGCATGACGCCGAATTATAAGGATGCAGTCAAGAAATTGAGCAAATATCAGGCTCTCTTGGAACAGACATTCCTAATCATGGAAAAGGAATCAGCAACAGATTCTGGATCAACGGTTGCACAGGCAGCAGGTGGCGACGAACCTAAGGAGCAAGGATAAAGCTATGAACGAAGCCGAACTAGAGAAGCTAAAAGAAAAGAAGAATGCCGCCTTTGTGAAATATTCTGCCGCTCGTATCGCTTATGAGAGCGTTCTTGAGGCCAGTCTCGTATCAACCCGTTCCGCCTGTAACAACGCCCGCGCCAACTGTGACTCTTCTTTCGTAATTTACCAATCTGCCCGTGAGGTCTACAAGGCCGCGTACGCAAATTTAGTGGCCGCCCGTATCCCCAGCACTGAAGACAAGGCAGCCGCTAAAGTTATGCGCGAAAACCCTCTAGGGCGAGAACCACCGCAAGCTGACGCGCAAGCAAATTTACCAACTCCAGAAGCCTGCTATAGTAACGCATACGCGAACTACAAGGTCGCGAGAGCATTTTACAAGACATATCGCGATATCTATGATGC
>JBAXQP010000477.1 GCA_037131655.1 bacterium
CGGAGATACATCGAGGTTGGATTCATCATAATTTCAGGTAAAGAGGCGGTAGGAAATACCACGGGTAGCCCACCAGATTGTAGAACTCCACGCTTGATTGCTTCAATCAGTTGTGGCATTTCGCGATGACACGTTACGTATCCGCTGGACGTATCTGCAATTCCAATTAATGGCAGAGACAAATCCACGTCGTCATATCCCATAGAAGATAGAAAAACCTTGCGCAGAAAACGACTAAAACCCTCGTCCCCATAACTTGTCAGTCCGCCGAAAAACCCTGGTGTATTTTCTTTTTTCATAGGGTAACCATATTCATGCGAGCGTTGACATACTTTGTAATAAGGAAGTCTTCTATACCCTCAGAGCCACCTTCTCGTCCAACACCTGATGATTTAACCCCGCCGAAAGGAGCTTCTGCCGTAGCTATCGTCAAATTATTTATTCCGACCATTCCGACCTCCAACTGAAGGCCAATCTGAATTGCCCGATTTAGATCTTGAGTGAAAATAAAGCCGGCCAAGCCATATGGGGTCGAATTTGCCAACTCAATCGCCTCACGAATATCCGAGAACGTTGAAATAGGGGCAATGGGGCCAAATGTTTCTTCTCTCATCACCATCATGTCTTGGGATACATTGAGCAAAACGGTTGGTTCAAAAAAATAACCTACAGAAAACTCCTTCGATGCATCGCCGCCTAGTGCAACGTCAGCGCCTTTGTTACGGGCATCGTCAACCATGTCTTTCATTGCCTGAACACGCTTCTTTGTTCCAAGTGGGCCCATATCTGTATTTGCATCTAATCCGGCGCCTAAGCGAATTGTCTTCGTGTGCTCGATAAATTTCTCGATAAAACGTTTAGCCACCGCCTCATGAACGAAAAATCTATTTGCAGAGATGCATACTTGGCCGGCATTTCTAAATTTCCCTGTTGCACATAGTTTCGCTGCTTCATCAATATCTGCATCCTCAAGAACAATCACTGGAGAGTGACCGCCCAGTTCAACGGTCACTGGCTTGATGGACGCTGCTGCGCGCGTAAGTGTTATGACTCCTACCGGAACGGAGCCTGTGAGCGAAACTTTACGAATAACTTTCGAATCGATCAGAGTCTGAGAAAGAAGCACGGGGTCCCCAGTGAGCATATTAAGAACACCTGAAGGTAATCCCGCTTCCATCGCTGCTTTACCGATCATTAAGGCACTCAGTGGAGATTCAATTGCTGGCATCGCTATGACGACACAACCAGCAGCGAGAGCGGCGCTTATTTTGCGCGCTGGCAATAGCATAGGGAAATTCCATGGAGCAAAAGCTGCAACAGGTCCAATGGGTTGTCGATAAATATGAATTTGATCGGATTCGGTTTTTGCTTGAACAATCCTGCCGTAAACGCGCCTAGCTTCATCGGCGTTCCAGTCGAATTGGTCAGCCGAAGCCAAGACCTCACCCTTTGCCTGCTCAAATGGTTTGCCTTGCTCCAAAGTCATCACGCGGGCATAGACATCGACGTCTCTTCTAATTATTTGAGCAATAGAT
>JBAXQP010000478.1 GCA_037131655.1 bacterium
GCTTCAAGAATATCGAATACACCTTTGCGCTTGCCAATCTGTCCAACAAAAAGTACAACAACTCGCTCGGGTTGTTCGCAATTTCGCTTAACTTTAATTCCAGCTTCATAAAGTTCCTCGCGAATTGTCGCAGGAGCTATGCGAATAGGCTTAGTCACACCTACTTCTCTTAGGAACGTCTCCCAGCGGCTACCCAACAGCACAAGCATGTCACACATATTCAAAACGGAAACTATATGCTTCTTCTTCGCCGTATTAGCAGAGTTGTAGAGATTATCGAAATCTCCTCCATGAACATGGCCGACGAGCAATCGTCTAGCTTTCTTAACAATTCGAATGAGAACTGAATCTCGCATAAAACCTGAGCGCGTAGAGGAGATTGGCATATAAACTAATGCCGGTTGATGTTTCTTGATGCTGTCTTTAAGGCGTTTAAAATGGCGAAAAGCCCAAATAATATTACCTAAGTCGAACTTACCTTGAGTTTGTTTAGGCCGTCCTTTTGTTATGTTGCAATGCAGAATATCAAAACGTTCTTTAATATCTGAATTGAGCATTATACTAGTGTAAGTTTCCACACCACCAACCGGCGGGGGGACAGGGCCGACGATCACTATTCTAGGCTTTTCGTTCAATGTAATTCTTCCATCCAAAATGAGGTTCAAAATCCAGTAAATCAGTAATATCCATCACACCGCCATTCCATGCATCAACGTTACTTATTAGCTTAATATCTTCACGAGAAACGTTTTCAAAAGAAAATCCATTAACTCTCTCAGCTTTTGAAAGAATTGGTAGTTTATCTGGGTCGAAGCCCATGAGTACAGCGCATGTGGTATCAGTTGCTATCGGGTCAAACCCAACGATACAAATTCCTGCCGGTTTCGGATCAGGGGCTAGTGGACCGTTACCTTGTCCGGCAATGATCCCATCAATGATGCAGATAAACTTTCGCTGTGGTTCTTTGCATAAAACACCAAGTTTATCCGCATATATCCAGCACTTATGAAGATCATATACTGTCCGCCAAATAGTGTCATTTCCATACCAATTACCTGACCTAATTGCGTTTTTATTAGTATCTCCAAATACATAACTTCCGGCTTTGCGAAGAGCGCTGCCGATATATCCACCGACAGGTCCCATTCTCTTAACCATCCCTTTGACGCCAACCATTAGTCTTCGCTCGGTCTTGCGCTTAAAGTTATCTTCAGAAAATTGGTCCCCCCCTTCACTAGGAGTCCCTTCAGTATGATGTGGCAACCAGTTTTTATCTCCATTTATTCCGATAACACTCTTAATCCAAGCAGTGATTCCGCTCTTTTTGTGGGTCTTTAATTTTGGTACGTTGATAATGACATCCGCGTTCAGCATCGTATTAGCGATACAGTACTCATGTTTTCCGAGTTGATGATGTTCGTTTGTTTGAGAAATATCGTATTCAGCCCCGAAGAACTTACCATGACGCTGTGGCACTTCTTCAAACTCACTATTTTCCCCAACATTAATTTCACTGTAGCCTAGCGGATCTTTAG
>JBAXQP010000479.1 GCA_037131655.1 bacterium
TATGCGGTCGAAACTTATTATAACACTTAACCCATCCTTTGACAATCACCTGTGCCTCAAGGAGCGTATCAAAAAAATACCGTTACCTGTTATAAAGCCCGTCTTAACTTATGCTTCGGCGGGCTTTTTCACTTTATACTCTACTTAAGGCTTAAATAGTATCAATTCTATACGACAACCGGAATGGATGCCAGTGGAAACACATGGGCAATAATACAGAGGATTACAAGGAATCAGGTTCAAAGAAAAAACCGGTAGTACCACATGGAACTTGGCCTGGAATTGAAAATTCCAGGCCTTATTGATTCAGGAGTCAACATGACTTCGGCGCTACTAGTGTTACTTCTTGATCACAAACCCTGCGTTGACCCAGTCGGCGAAGCTGTAGCGGCTATCCTCGGAGGGAACGACCACCAGGTTAATGGCACGACTGAGGAAGGGGATCTTTACGTCGAAACGCCAGGGTTGTTGGGCGAAACGCTGCCAGGGGCTCTCAGCGACAAGTTTGCCGTCGATGAAGACCTTGAACTTGAGCTTGGGGAACAGTGCGCGTGCTGCGCCTATTTCGTCCCAGAGTAAGTACTCATCTACTCCGCACTCGGCGACGAAGCGGTCGTACTCCGGCTTCACTTCATACATGAGCATAGATGGCGCTTCCACACCGACGCCTTTGCCGTATTGGTTTTGTCGGAGCATTAGGGGAGTACTGTTCTTAGATTGGTCCTTGGCGGGCAAACGGGTTCGGGGGATGCGGTAGCGCTCATTGGCAGCGGTATTGTAACCGCCTGAGGTTTCGCGCAGACCTTTGAGGTCGGAGATATGCACATCAGGCGCAGGGAGTGCTGGTGGCAGGGGAACGTAATAGCCGGCGCTTTCCAGGCAGGCTTGTTTGTTGCCGCGGAATGCGGTGGCTCTTATTGTGGTTGTTTTAGTGACTGTGATTGGGCTTGAATAGAGCTTTGAACTGAGGCCAGGCTTAGTCCCATCCAAAGTGTAGTAAATCTTGACGCCTTCATCAAGCGGGGCGGTGAGACTGACTCTGGTGGACTGAGCGAAGATATAAGGTCGTTCCTCACGTCCCCAGGGAGCCATTCGAACGGGGTCAACGATCCATGCATCCTTCCATAAACCGGCTTTCTTGAGTTCGCTAACGGCATCAATAGATGGGACAGCCTTTTCAAGGGTTGCGATAGTCTCATCTTGAATGGCATCCGGCATGAGTCCTTTATCAAGATCATAGGGGTACCAGCCATCAGTCATGTCACGAGCGATGATGATCTTTATACCCGTGGTGGACATTTGCCCCACGCCAACGTTTTTGTTGAGTAGGCACACGTTCGTTGCAAAGCCCATATAGAGAAGGTGAGTAATGCCGCGCTCGATGCACCATGAGTAGAGTTCAGGGGAGCCTTCCACGATCAAGTCTTCCGGCATAATCTTTAGGTCGGCAGCCATTGCTTGGAACCCGAAGTTCATCTGACAGGGGATGCCGGGACCGCATATGCAGACAACGGGAT
>JBAXQP010000480.1 GCA_037131655.1 bacterium
ATTGGCAATGATGTGACAGAGCTTCAGCAAGCACAAAAAGCCCTGAGCACAGCGGGGAGTCAACTCGAACGCCTGCTTGCCGCAAGTCCTGTCGCCCTTTGGAGTTGTGATACCACTGAAGAATTCTGGCCGAACTATTTTAGCGACAATATTAGACAGTTGATAGGCTATTCACCGCAGGATTACTATGATGATAGGAACCTATTGTTCAATCAAATCCATCCGGATGATTTGGAACACTCAACAGGATGGCTGGCAAAAGCGCTTTCTGAAGGACATATTTCTAATGAACTGCGTTTAAAGCACAAAGATGGAACTTGGCGATGGTTCCAAAATGAAGCTCGGCTTGAGCGAGATGAAGACGGTCAACCGTTACGCATAGTTGGGATCCTACGCGATATCACTGCTAATAAAGAGGCAGATCTAGCTCTTCATGAATTACAGGATCAGCACAACACCCTGGTCGAAACCACGCCCCACGCTATTATGTACCTCAATGAACAACTCGCTGTGATTTACGCTAATCCGGCTGCACATCAGTTACTCCATCTCTCTCAAGAGGAATGGCAGCTTCCTAAAGGTTCAATTGGAAAATATGCTACTGATGAAAACGGTTTCCCTCTTTCTGAGAGTGCACGCCCAACCGTTCGCGTAATGAATACCGGCAAACCAATTATCAATCAACTTTACGGGTTAAGCGCCCCTAACGAGAATTCATTCCGCTGGCTGAAAGTCAACGCATACCCAATATTTCAACCAGGAGAGACCAAACCCTATCGCGTTTTCTGCGAACTCGATGATATTACTGAATTGCATGAAACAAGAGAGGAACTCCGTGCGGCGAAAACGCGGTTGGAGCATATCTTAGATACTAGCCCGATGGTTCTCTATACCGTAAAGGCGGGCGACAACACGCGCCTGACCTATGTCAGCAACAACGCCGAACGTGTGAGCGGTTTCACTACAGAAGAAATCCTTAACACCCTCAACTTGATCCCTAGCCGAATCCATCCGGACGACTTGAATAGAGTGATGGCTACCTTGCAGCGGCTGACGGAAGAAGATAACATCACATTGGAGTACCGCTTCCTGCATAAGGACGGCAATTACCGATGGATGCGGGAAATGAGGAGGCTGGAACGTGATAGTCATGGGCAGCCGGTACAGGCCATAGGTTTGGTAGGTGACTTTACTGCGGTTAAAGAAGCCGAAGAAGCATTAAGTGAGTTGCAAGAGCAACATCAGGCGCTTGTTGAATCGACAAGCCAAGGCATCACCTATATTGATGCCGATCGCCAGATGCTCTATGCAAATCCTGCAGCGCTTCGTATGTATAACCTTACCCTCGAGGAGATGACAGAACCCCACCCCGGCTTCGAACATACACTAGTACTACTTGATGGGACAGAGATGCCTTTAAAGGAACGCCCATCCTATATTGCCCTTATTACAGGGAAGCCGGTTATTAATGTTATCGCTGGGCTTTTCGATCCAAGAGATGGCAGCACACGCTGG